>JAKAQU010000351.1 GCA_021819535.1 Pseudomonadota bacterium
CGCTTGGCGGGGTATGGTCTAAGCCCGCGCGTCATGCAATGCACGCCATCGGCGAGATGGCGTGGCACGCCGGCAGATGGAGCGAAAACGCATGAAAACGATCGGCCAGGATACTCTCAAAGCCCGCCGCACGCTGAGCGTCGACGGCAGGAGCTACGAGTATTTCTCCCTCCCCGAGGCGGCGCGAACCTTGGGCGATATCTCGCATCTTCCGGTCACGCTGAAGATCCTGCTCGAGAACGTGCTGCGCTTCGAGGATGGCAAATCCTATACCGTCGATGACGCGAGGGCGATCGTCGCCTGGCAGGAAAACGCCCATTCCGAGCGCGAAGTGCCGTTTCGCCCCTCGCGCATCCTGATGCAGGATTTCACCGGGGTTCCCGCCGTCGTCGATCTCGCGGCGATGCGCGATGGCATCACCCGGCTCCATGGCGATCCGGCTCGCGTCAATCCCCTGGTCCCGGTCGATCTCGTCATCGACCACTCGGTGATGGTCGATGTCGCCGGCAAACCCGATGCGCTCGCCCGCAATGTCGCGATCGAGTTCGAGCGCAACGGCGAACGCTATGAATTCCTGCGCTGGGGCCAGGAGGCGTTCAGCAATTTCCGCGTCGTCCCGCCCGGCACCGGCATCTGCCATCAGGTCAATCTCGAATATCTCGCGCAAGGGGTGTGGACCACCGAGGCCGAGGGCAAGACCTTCGCCTATCCCGATACGCTCTATGGCACCGACAGCCACACGACGATGGTCAACGGGCTCGGCGTGCTCGGCTGGGGGGTTGGCGGGATCGAGGCCGAGGCGGCGATGCTCGGCCAGCCGATCGCGATGCTGATCCCCGATGTCGTCGGCTTTCGCCTCACCGGCCGGCTTCCCGAAGGCACGACGGCGACCGATCTCGTGCTCACCGTCACCGAGATGCTGCGCAAAAAGGGCGTCGTCGGCAAATTCGTCGAGTTTTACGGCCCTGCCCTCGACCATCTGCCGCTCGCCGACCGCGCGACGATCGGCAACATGGCGCCGGAATATGGCGCCACCTGCGGCTTTTTCCCGATCGACCGCACGACGCTCGATTACATGCGCTTGACCGGGCGTGATCCGCATCGCCTCGCGCTCGTCGAAGCCTATCTCAAGGCGCAAGGGATGTGGCGCGACGCGCATACGCCGGAGCCGAAATTTTCCGCGACCCTCGAACTCGATCTCGGAAGCGTCGTCCCCTCGCTCGCCGGGCCGAAGCGCCCGCAGGATCGCGTAGCACTCGACAAGGCCGCGTCCGCCTTCTCGGGCGAACTCGCCAAGAATTTCGGGGTTGCGGATGCGGCGGCGAAGGTCAAGGTCGCGGGCAAGAACTATGAGATCGGCCATGGCGATGTCGTCATCGCCGCGATCACGAGCTGCACCAACACCTCCAACCCGGCGGTCTTGATCGCGGCCGGCCTGGTCGCGCGGAAAGCACGGGCGCGCGGGCTTGCGCCGAAGCCGTGGGTGAAAACCTCGCTCGCGCCGGGCTCGCAAGTGGTCACCGAATATCTCAAGAGCGCCGGGTTGGATGCCGATCTCGATGCCTTGGGCTTCAACACCGTCGGCTATGGCTGCACCACCTGCATCGGCAATTCCGGCCCGCTTGATGAAGCGATCGCGGACGCGATCGAGGACAACAAGCTGGTCGCGGTTTCGGTGCTCTCCGGCAATCGCAATTTCGAGGGGCGCGTGCATCCCAATGTGCGGGCGAACTATCTCGCAAGCCCGCCGCTCGTCGTCGCCTATGCCCTCCTCGGCACGATGGGCGAAGATATCACCAAGGCACCGCTCGGCATCGGCGCGGACGGCAAGGAGGTTTTTCTCCGCGATGTCTGGCCGAGTGCGGCTGAGATCGCGGAAGCCGTCGCCAAGCACGTCACACGCGAGAAATTCCTTGCCCGCTACAGCGATGTCTTCAAGGGCCCGGAGCAGTGGCAGCGCATCAAGGTTGCCGCGCACGAGGCGACCTATCGCTGGAACGACGGCTCGACCTATGTGAAAAATCCGCCCTATTTCAAGGATATCAGCAAGACGCCGCCCGGGGTCGCCGATATCAGGGGGGCGCGGGCGCTGGCGATTTTCGGCGATTCGATCACCACCGACCACATCAGCCCGGCGGGCAGCATCAAGAAATCCTCACCCGCCGGCGAATATCTCCTCACCCACCAGGTGCGCGAGGCGGATTTCAACTCTTATGGCGCGCGGCGCGGCAATCACGAGGTGATGATGCGCGGCACCTTCGCCAATATCCGCATCAGGAACGAGATGCTGCCCGGCGTCGAGGGCGGCTACAGCAAGCATTTCCCCTCCGGCGAGCAGGCATCGATCTATGACGTCGCCATGCGCTATCAGAAGGAGGGGGTGCCGCTCGTCGTCTTCGGCGGCAAGGAATACGGCACCGGCTCCTCGCGTGACTGGGCGGCGAAGGGGACGATGCTGCTCGGCATCCGCGCTGTCATCGCCGAGAGCTTCGAGCGCATCCATCGCTCCAATCTGGTCGGCATGGGGGTGCTCCCGCTCACCTTCAAGGACGGCATGGACCGCAAAGCGCTGAAGCTCACCGGGGAAGAGACCTTCGACCTTCTCGGGCTGGAGACGCTCCGCCCGCGCATGGATCTCAAACTCCTGATCCATCGCCCCGGTGGTGCGACCGATGAGATCACGCTGCTCTGCCGCGTCGATACCGTCGATGAAGTCGCCTATTGCCGTCACGGCGGCATCCTGCCCTACGTCCTGCGCGGCATGGCGGCCTGAACCGGCGCGGCATGATGCGGCCATCCGGGTTTCTTGCGAACCTGGGCGGCCTCAGGCTCGGCGCGTTGCCGGGCACGGATCTCAGCCGGCTGCCGATCGCGCTCGACCTCCGCGCGATCAGCATCGCCGAGGGCGTGCGGGCGGCGCTGGCGGTTGCCGTCATGGTGGCGCTTGCCGGCTGGCTCGCCGCGCCGGCGCTGATGCAGGCGGCGTTGGCCGCCCTTTTCACCTGCATGTGCGACCCGGGCGGGCCGGTCAGCCGGCGGGTGCCGGCGCTGCTCAGCTTCACGTTTCTTGGTGCCGCGACCCTCTGCGGTTTCGGGTTTT
>JAKAQU010000352.1 GCA_021819535.1 Pseudomonadota bacterium
TCTTCAGCGTCGGCGGCGGGCTTGCGGTACTGCGCGGCAACCTCGCGCCCCGCGGCGCCCTCATCAAGCGCTCGGCGGCGACGCCGAGGCTGCTTGCGCATGAGGGGCGTGCGGTGGTGTTTTCCTCGATCGCCGATATGGAAGCGCGGCTCGACGACCCCGTGCTCGATGTCACCGAGGGCGACGTGCTCGTGCTCCAGAACGCGGGGCCCATCGGCGCGCCGGGCATGCCGGAGGCAGGCTATATCCCGATCCCGCGCAAGCTCGCCCGCGCCGGCGTCAAGGATATGCTGCGGCTCTCGGATGCGCGCATGAGCGGCACCGCCTTTGGCGCGATCGTGCTCCACATCACCCCGGAGGCCGCGGTCGGCGGGCCGCTCGCTTTGGTGCGCAGCGGCGATCGCATCCGCCTCGACGCCGAGGCGCGCCGCCTCGACCTCCTCGTCGATGACGCCGAACTCGCCCGTCGCCGCGCAACCTGGCCCCCCCCCGCGCCGCCGCCACGCGGCTATGCCTGGCTCTACCACCAGCACGTGCTCCAGGCCGACGAAGGCTGCGATTTCGATTTTTGCCGGGGAAAGTAATCAAATGCGTTCTTTTTTGAAAAAAAGAACCAAAAAACTTTTATTCGTTGGGCAATGCCTGCGGCACTGCCCGCGCCAAGGAACATAACCACTCCGAGGATACGGAATAAAATCTACCCAGTCTGTGCCGCAGCCAGACGCGCGGGATTGAGGAGATCGTCGAGCACGGCATCACCCAGCGAATATTTCTCCCGCGCCAGCGCCCGAATGGTCCGGCCGCTCGCCAACGCCTCATGCGCGAGGTCGGCCGCCGCCTCATAGCCGATCACCGGCACCAGCGCCGTCACCGTGCCGACACTGGCCTCCAGATGGCGCGCGCAATCGGCCGGGCGCGGCGTCAGCCCATCGACGCAGCGGGTGCGGAACACCGTGACGGCGTTGGTGAGCAGCATGAGGGAGGCATGGATATTATGCGCGATCAGCGGCTCGAAGGCGTTGAGCTGCAACTGCCCGCCTTCGGCTGCCAGCGTGATCGCGAGATCATGGCCGATCACCTGGAAACAAACCTGATTGACGACTTCGGGGATCACCGGATTGACCTTCCCCGGCATGATCGAGGAGCCTGGCTGCACCGCCGGCAGGGCGATTTCCGCGATCCCGCCGCGCGGGCCGGAGGAAAGCAGGCGGAGATCGTTCGCGATCTTGGAAAGCTTGGTCGCGATCCGCTTGAGCACCCCGGAAAACATCACGAAGGCCCCCATGTCCCAACTCGCCTCGACCAGATTGCCCGATGGCACGAGGGGAAAACCGCTGATCGCGGCGAGTTCGTCGATCGCGCGCGGGCCATAGGCGGGATCGGCGTTGATCCGGGTGCCAATCGCGGTGCCGCCGAGATTGACCTCGGAGAGCAGATGTTCGGCCTCGCCGAGGCGCTGGATATCTTCCCGGATCGCGGTTGCGAAGGCGCCGAGTTCCTGGCCCAGCGTCATCGGCACCGCGTCCTGCAACTGCGTGCGGCCGAGCTTGACGATCGCGCCGGTTTCCGCCGATTTCCGCTCGAACGCGCCGGCGAGGCCATCGAGTGCCGCGGCGAGAGAGGCGCAAGAGAGCAAGACCGAAAGCCTGACCGCGGTCGGGTAGGTGTCGTTGGTCGATTGCGAGAGATTGACGTCGTCATTGGGGTGGAGCGCGTGATAATCGCCGCGCCGATGGCCGAGGAGTTCGAGCGCGCGATTGGCCAGCACCTCGTTCATGTTCATGTTGGTGGAAGTGCCAGCACCCCCCTGGATCACGTCCACCGGGAACTGGTCGTGGAGCTTGCCCGCGATAATCTCGGCGCAGGCGGCCTCGATCGCGCGCGCTTTTTCCGGGGCGAGCTTGCCGAGCGCGAGATTGGCCCGCGCCGCGGCCTGCTTGACCATGGCGAGCGCCCGCAAAAGTGCCGGATAATGCGCGAGCGAGACGCCGGAGATGGGAAAATTCATCACCGCGCGCGCGGTCTGCGCGCCCCAATACGCCGTCTCCGGCACCGCGACCTCGCCGAGACTGTCATGTTCACTGCGTGCGCCGGCCATTACCGCCCCCCGAGGAATTCCTTGCCGGCAAGAAATGCACGAGCAGCGCCGCGACGCCAAGCACGATCGCGAGCGCCGATACCGCGCCCCAGCCACCGACCCGCCAGGCGAGCCCGCCGCCGGCCGAGCCCAGCGCGCCGCCCATGAACATCACCGTGATGAAGACGGTGTTGATGCGGCTCCGCGCCTCCGGGCGGAGCGCGTAGATCACGCTCTGATGTGCGATCAGCGCCATCTGCACGCCGAGGTCAAGAAAAACGACGCCGGCGATCAGCCCGGCGAGATGAGCGAAAACCGCCATGATGAGCCAGGAGGCGAGGGTGAGCGCGATGCCGAGCAGAATGACCGGGCGCGGCCCGCGCCGATCGGCGATCCGCCCGGCAAGGGGGGCTGCGAGCACGCCGGCGACACCGATCACGCCGAAAAGGCCGGCGGCGGCACTCCCCATGGCGAAAGGCGGGGCGGCGAGATGGAGGGCGAGCGTCGCCCAAAACGCGCTGAACGCCCCGAACAGCCCGGCCTGGACCACAGCAGCGCGACGGAGCGGCCAGAGCGTGACCAAGAGCGCGAACAGCGAGGCGAGGAGATGGCGATAGGCGAGTGGCGGCTTGGCGGCGGTCTTCGGCAGGGTCGCGAGCAGGAGGAGGACGATCACCGCATCGAGGGCGAGGCCGGCGGCGAACACCGCGCGCCAGCCGGCGAGGGCGGCAAGCACCCCGCTCGCGACGCGCCCGAGCAGGATGCCGCTCAAAAGCCCGCTCATCACCGTCCCGACGACGGCGCCGCGCCGCGCCGGCGGCGCAAGCTCGGCAGCGAGCGGGACGATCTGCTGCGCGACCGTCGCCCCGATCCCGACCGCGATCATGGCCGCGAACAGCGTCCCCGCGCCCGGCGCGATCATGGCGGCGGCGAGTGATGCGGCAAGCCAGGCGAGCTGGCCGAAAATCAGCCCCCGCCGGTTCATCCCGTCGCCGAGCGGAACCA
>JAKAQU010000353.1 GCA_021819535.1 Pseudomonadota bacterium
CCGATCTATGGTATTACGCTTGGCAGGGCTGCTCCGTCTCGCCCCATTGCGACGCGCGCCGCAAGATCGCGACCCATATTTTTTTCTTCGCCGATGACGCGGATTGGCCGCGGGAATGGGGCGGCGACATCCTGATCCTCGACGACGAAGGGCGCTTCAAGGCCCATTCCGCGCCCGGCTTCGATGATCTCAAGGTCGCCGCGTCCCTCGATCTCCGCAACAACGGCAGCCTTCTGTTCCAGCGCACCGAGCATTCCTGGCACGGCGTGCGCCCGTTGCAATCCCCGCGTCCCGATATCTATCGCAAGCTTTTCATCGTCACCGTCAACATCCCCTCGTTCCAGGTCTGGTGGCGGCGCGTGCGCGGCAAGGATCCGGATGGCTTTCCCTATCGCCGGCATGGCGAGATGCTGGCCGCCGCCCGCGCTGCTGCGGCATGAAACCGAGTTTTCACCCCGGCGCCGGGCGCAGCCGCGCAACCTCCCGCTCACTACTCGGGACGAGGAAGAAAATCACCCCGACACCGATCAGCCCGATCGTGCCGGTGAGAAAAAACGAGGCGCGATAGCCGCCGGCATATTCCACCGCAAAGCCGGTGATGGCGGGCGCGATCATTCCCGAAATATTGCTGAGGAAATGGGAAAATCCGCCCACCGCGCCGACGCGGTGCGGCGGCACCAGTTCCTGTGTCATCGCCCAGCTCGCCTGCGGCGAGGCCATCAGGAACATGATGGCGAGCGTGATCACCGCGACCGCCATGCCGGGCGTGGTCACGAACGTGGTTGCCAGCACCGCCAGCGCGGCGACGCCAGCGAAAATCGGATCAAAGACCTCAAGATCGGCTTTGGCATGGACTCCATGCCGTGTGGGACATTCGAGGCCAACGCCGTATTCTTTGCTCAGCCGTATTCTTTGCCATCGGCGTGCTGACCTACAATCTCTATTGCGGCTTTCGCGCCGATGCGCTCGGAAGCGGCTGGGAACGCGCGCAGGTGCAGACCGTGCGCTGGCGCCTGTTTCAGACGGCGGGCAAGATCGTTCGCCACGGCCGGCAGGTCTGGCTGAAAATCAGTGCCGCCATGCTGGCCACCTTCGCTGCCGTCCGCAACCATTGTGCACGTCTCCTGGTGGAAGAAGGCGCGGTCGCGGAAACCTCGTGACCGCGGCGCGATGCCGAAAACCAAAACCGTCCGCGGCCGCGGAGCCATGCCCAAATTCCGTGAATATGCCACGCGCCGCATCTCGCAACCGTGAACCCCGCCGCAAAGACGCCAGCCGCTACCACGGCGCACGCCAAAACAGACCAAAACACCTCTCCGACGACCGCGACAGCCCTATCCAAAATCCAATCGCGGATCTTGGGGGTCAACTTGGCGTGCAATACGCTACCGTATAAAAGCGCAGCGCTGCGGGATGCACCCAGCTTATGCGGCCTCGGCAGAGGAGTGATGCCCCTGCGCAGGTCCGCTCGGGTTATACGGCTGGATCAGCACATCCGCCGGGATATCGAGAAGACGGCTCAGGCGGCGGATCATCGGCAGCGTCAGCGCGCGCCGGCGGTTGAGCACCTCAGCCACCCGTGCCCGGCTGCCGATCGCCGGTTCAAGATCGCGCCGGCCAAGCTGCTTTTGCTCCATCATGAACAGGATCGCGCTGATCGGATCAGGCGCCTCAATCGAGATGTGCGCCGTCTCATAAGCCTCGGCGAGCGTTGCCAGAACATCGAGCCGGTCGCCTTCCGGCGTGCCCTTCTTGGCATCCATCAGGGTCGCGATCTCGGCAAGTGCCGCCTGATGATCTGCCTCCGTCCGGATCGGACGCACGTCCATTATCGCCTCCTACCTTCACACATCCTGGGCATCGATCTTGTCGTAGTCGCGATGCGTGCCGATGAAGCGCACATAGACGACCCCGTATTGGTAGTTCAGCCACGCTACCAGGCGGTACTTGTTGCCGCCGATGTCGAATACGACGCGACCATCGCGCAGGATGTCCGCGCTTCCGAACATCTGCTTGACCGCCGCCGGCTCCGTCCATCGCGCTGCCTTGACCACCCTTACCCAGGTCCGCAGCGGCTGCTCGGCATCCCGGTGGGCCGGCTGATCCCAGAACGCCTTCAGCGTGCCCACAGAGATGATCCGCATGCGCGATCATAGCCGCTCCCGCTGTGGGAGCAAGCCGCTCTGTCCTAGGGGTCACCGGACGATTTGTTCAAAACTGCGCTCTCATGACCGTCATTGAGGAGCGTACTTGCGCAATACACACCAGGCGCCGGATGGAAGCCCCGCCCGCTTGGTTGCAGACGTTCCTTGACCGGCCTGGCGGCCGACGATCTGTCGGCCGCAACGCGCCGTCGGAACTCGCCCGGCTGACCGATCTCGATCGGGCCGCATCCCCTTATCCTGCCCAGGGATCGACCACGGTGATCCCGCATTCGGCGAAATCTGCCACGTTCCGTGTTGCAATTGCGGCGCCGCGAGACGCGGCGATCGCGGCGATCTGGGCGTCGGCCTGCGAGATCGGGCGCCCGGCGAGGCGGCGGGCCGCAGCAATCGGCGCGTAGGCCAGCGCCGCCGCGCTGTCGAATGGCAGAATGCGGCCGGCGAAATCTTCTGCCAGCATGGCCTCGGCCTGCGCCAGAAGCCGACGTTGCCGCTGGCCGTCCGGCAGGAGAGCCAGGCCGTAGCGAAGTTCCGCCTCGGTGACCGCCGAGATGAACATGCCGGCAGCAGGCTGCGCGCTCACCCAGTTCTCGACCGCCACCGACGGCACGGGTCGCATCAACTCGGACACGACGTTGGTATCGAGGACGATCACGACCCGAAATCCGGTGGCTCGCGCATCGCTTCGCGCGGCACATCGGGCAGTTCGACGCCGCCGAGCGGCGCGAAACGCTTGCGAATCGCCGCCGCCAGGTTGCTCGGCTGCGCCGGTTCGCGGACGAGCGCGGTCCGCAGGATGTCGCGTGCTTCGTCTTCCATGGAGCGGCCATGGGTCGCTGCCTGGACGCGCAGGCGGGCTTTCAGAGGTTCGTCGAGGTTACGGATCGTGATGCTCGCCATCAGCTTG
>JAKAQU010000354.1 GCA_021819535.1 Pseudomonadota bacterium
CTTCCAGTTGGTCAGGGTGCCGCCGAGCCAGCGGTGATTGACGTAATACTGGCCGCAGCGCTTGGCCGCATCAGCGACATATTCCGCCGCCGCGCGCTTGGTGCCGATGAACAATACCCGCCCGCCGCCGGCGACGACATCGCGCACGGCGCGGAGCGCGCGATCGAGCATCGGCACCGTCTGCTGCAGGTCGATGATATGGACCTGGTTGCGGACGCCGAACAGAAACGGCGCCATGCGCGGGTTCCAGCGCCGCGTGTGGTGGCCGAAATGAACGCCGGCTTCGAGAAGCTGGCGCATGCTGAACTGGGGCATCGCCATCGGCGATCTCCTTTCCGTATCCGGTTGTGCCTCCGCGGAGCCGAGGGAACATTCCCGAAGGAGTGCGCCCACCGGAACCCGACGAGATCGGGAAAGGCGCTCCGCGTGCGAATTACCGGCCTTGGCCGGCGTCGGCGCTATGCCCGAATTTCGCCGCCGGCGCAAGAAGGGGTTTTCGCGTGCCGCGGGTCTGGACGGCGCCCGCCGCCTGTGCGAACCCTCGCGGGAAGAGCAGGGGAGAAATGCCATGACCCATCCCGAAACCATGCAGTATATCGGCACCGATGGTGCCGGCGGGCCGGAGGTGATGCGGCTCATGACCGGGCCGGCCCCGCACCCGCGCGCCGATGAGGTGCTGATCAGGGTCGCCGCCGCCGGCGTCAACCGCCCCGACATCCAGCAGCGCCGCGGCCTCTATCCGCCGCCGCCGAACGCAAGCCCGATCCTCGGCCTCGAGGTCGCGGGCGAGGTGGTGGCCGTCGGCGATGACGTGCGGCGCTTGCGGCCCGGCGATCACGTCGCGGCCCTCACCAATGGCGGCGGCTATGCCGAATATTGCGCCGCCCCCGAGGCGCAATGCCTGCCCTGGCCGCGCGGCTATGACGCCATCCGCGCCGGCGCCCTGCCCGAGACCTATTTCACCGTCTGGGCCAATCTCTTTCAGCTCGGGCGCCTCGCCGCCGGTGAGCGCGTGCTCATCCATGGCGGGACGAGCGGCATCGGCGTCACCGCGATCCAGCTCGCGGCCGCCTTCGGCGCGACCGTCTATGCGACGGCCGGGAGCGACGAGAAATGCGCCGCCTGCCTCCGCCTCGGAGCGAGGGCGGCGATCAATTACCGGACCCAGGATTTCGCCGACGAGATTGCCCGCCTGACCGATGGCGCCGGGGTCGATGTCGTGCTCGACATGGTCGGCGGGCCCTACGCGGCGGCCAATCTGCGTTCGCTCGCCAAAGGCGGCCGGCTGGTGCTGATCGCCTTTCTCGGCGGGCCGAAGGTGGAGAAATTCGACCTCACCCATGTCATGACCAAGCGCCTGACCATCACCGGCTCGACCATGCGGCCGCGGAGCACCGCGGAAAAAGGGGCGATCGCCGCCGAATTGCGGGAAAAAATCTGGCCGCTGCTCGAAGCCGGGCGCGCGGGGCCGGTCATCCATCAGGTGTTCCCGCTCGCCGAGGTGGAGGCGGCGCATCGCTTGATGGAAATCAGCACCCATATCGGCAAGATCATGCTCCGCGTCGGCGGCTGAGCGGAGATCGCGGTGTCGGGTGCCGTGCGTTCCGGCGACGTCACCCGGGCGGGTCTCGTGCAGCTCGCGGGTGGGGTTGCCCTCCTCGGCGGCGCGTGGCCGGTGACCAAATACGCGGTGAGCGCCGGGGCGGCGCCGCTCTGGTTCGGCTTCGGGCGCGCGGCCCTCTCGTCGTTCACCGCTTTCCTGCTGCTCGCATCCCTCGGGCGCCTGCGCCGGCCGGTTTTCGCCGATCTTCCGGCGCTGCTCGCGGTCGGCGTGCTGCAGATCGCAGGCTTCTTCTCCCTCGCCCATGCCGCCATCGCCTATGTGCCGGCCGGGCGCACGGCCATTCTTTCCAACACCACGACGATTTTCGTCGTCCCGCTGTCGCTGCTCGTGCTGCGCGAGAAGATCAGCGCGCGGCGCTGGCTCGCGACAGGGATCGGGCTTCTCGGCATCATCGTTCTCGTCGGCCCGTGGGCGGTCGATTGGCATCATCCCGGCGTCGTCCTCGGCAATTTCTTTCTGCTCGGGGCGGCGGCATCCTGGTCGCTCGCGATCATCGCGGTGCGGCGTTATCCGCCACGAAGCTCGATGTTTGCCTTGCTGCCCTGGTGTTTCGCGATCGCCTCCCTCCTGCTTGCGCCGCTCGCGCTGGCGCATGGCGGGCTCGGGCGCTGGGCGCCGGGCAGCCTTGCCGCCCTCGGCTTCATCGGCGTCATCGGCGGGCCGATCGGCACCTGGTGCGTCATACAGGCGGCACTCACCCTTCCCTCCGTCGTCGCCTCGGTCGGGTTTCTCGCGACCCCCGCCGTCGGCCTCCTTCTTTCGACATTCTATCTCGGCGAGCCGCTCGATGCGGCGCTGCTGGTCGGGACGGGGCTCATCCTGGGGGGGGTTCTGGTCGCGATCTGGCCGGCGCGGCGCCGGGTGCCGCGCTGATGCGCCTGCACGTGGTCGAGGCCGGCGCCGGGCCGAATGTCGCGATCCTGCACGGGCTTTTTGGCGCCGCGCGCAATTTCGCCACCCTCCAGCGCCGGCTCGCCAGCCGGTTTCGCGTCCTCGCCCTCGATCTTCGCAACCATGGCGAAAGCCCACACGCGCCGGGGATGGATTATGCGACGCTCGCCGCCGACGTCGCGGAAACGCTCGCGGCGCATAACGCCCTCCCCGCCGCGGTCATCGGCCATTCGATGGGGGGGAAGGTCGCGATGCGGCTGGCACTCGCGGCACCGGAGGCGGCAAGCCGGCTTGCCGTCTGCGATATCGCTCCCATCGCCTATCCGAGCCACGGCCATCGCCGTTATGTCGCCGCGATGCAGGCGCTCCCGCTCACGCCGGCGCTGACCCGGGCCGCGGCCGATGCCGCGCTCGCCGGGGCGGTAGCCGATGCCGCGCTCCGCCAGTTTCTGCTCCACAGTCTGCGCTTCGGCGCGGCCCCCGCCTGGCGGCTTGGGCTGGCCGAGATCGCCGATGCGATGCCGGAGATCGCTTCCTGAATCGCGCCGGCCACG
>JAKAQU010000355.1 GCA_021819535.1 Pseudomonadota bacterium
CACGCTTTCGGATACCAGGCCGGCTTGCGGCGGGCGCTAAACGCCGCCGTGCCTTCACGCCCCTCGGCGGAATTGCGCTGCATCCAGCTTTCATGGGCGAGCAATGCCATGTCGCGCGCATCCAGCATGAGGCCGTTGGCGCCGAGGAATGAGCGCTTGGTGGCGCTGATCGCCCCTGGTGCTCCGAGCAGGATGGCATCGAGAATGGTTTCGACCCGCGCCTCCAGCGCCCCCGCGGCGACGATTTCGTGGACGAGGCCGATCCGGAGCGCCTCCGCGGCGTCGAAACGCTCTCCGGTCAGGGCATAGCGCCGGGTGTGGCGAAGGCCCATGGCGTGGACCATGTGGGTCGAAATCGGGCTCGGCGCGACCCCCACCCTGACCTCGGTCAAGCCGAACACCGCCGCCTCCGTCGCCAGCGCGACATCGGCGCAAGAGACGAGGCCGCAGCCGCCGCCGAAACAGGCGCCATGCACGATCGCGAGCGTCGGGTGGGGGAATTCGTTCAAAAGCTGCATCGCCCGCGTCGTCGCCATCGAGGCGGCGAAGGCCTGCTCGGGCGGATAGGCGCTGGCGCGGGCCAGCCAGTCGATATCGGCGCCGGCCTGGAAATGCTTTCCGGCGCCGCGGATGACGAGGGCGCGAAGACCGGCCTCTCCCGCGAGCTTCTCCAGCCCTTCGATCAAAGCGGCGAGCAGATCCTCGTCATAGGCATTGCCGCGCTCGGGGCGGTTCAGCGTCACCGTCGCGATCCCGCGCCGGTCGGTGGCCAGGAGTACAGGCGGCGCCATGAGCATTTCCTCCGAAAATTGTCTCGCCTGAAGAGAAAATGTCATCCCTGCCTTGCAACGGCAAGTCGCTTCACGCCGGCGCGAAAAACCGCCACAATGTCGGGCTATGGCTTTTGCCGGACAAATCCATGCCAGTTGTGTCGCGCGGAGGGGCGCGGGTGTTTTGCTGCTCGGGCCGAGTGGCGCGGGCAAATCCGATCTCGCGCTGCGGCTGATCGAACACGGCTTCGTGCTCGTCGCCGATGACCGGGTCGAAATCGCGGGCGGCATCGCAAGGCCGGCGCCGGCGCTCGCCGGGCTGATCGAGATCAGAGGTATCGGCATCGCCCGCCTGCCCTATCTGCCGCAGGTGCCGCTCGCCCTCGCCGTCACCCTCGCTACGGCGCCGGAGCGCCTGCCCGCGCCACGGCGCGAGCCGCGCCTCGATCTCCCGCTGATCGCGCTCGAGACCGGCTTTGCCGCCTCGGCGGTGACGAGGATCGGGCTCGCGCTGGAGGCGGCGCAGGGCCGGATCGCCTTCGCCGCCGGCGGCGTCATCGATCGCGGGGACAGCGATCCGCTCGCGCGCGAGGATGCGGCGTGAGCGCGCCCGCCGATCGTCCGCCGCGCCGGGTGGTGCTGGTGAGCGGTCTTTCCGGGGCGGGGAAATCCTCGATCCTCCACGCGCTTGAGGATATCGGCTACGAGGCGGTGGACAATCCGCCGCTCGCCATGGTCGCCGATCTCGTCGCGCGCGGCGAGCGCCCGCTGGCCATCGGCGTCGATGCCCGCACCAGCGGATTCCGCGCCGAGGCGGTCTTGCGCACGATGGAAACCTTGCGGCGCAACCCTGACCTCTACATCGAGCTGGTCTTCGCCACCGCCGATGAGACCGTCCTATTGCGCCGCTATACCGAAACCCGACGGCGCCATCCGCTCGCGCCCGAGGCGCGGGTCAGCGACGGGGTCGCCGCCGAGACCGCGCTGCTGGCGCCGCTGCGGGCCAGCGCCGATTTGCTGATCGATACCAGCGACTTGCCGCCGGGGCATCTCCGCGCGCTGATCGAGGCGCGTTTCGGCGCGAACTCGCGGCCCGAGCGCGGTCTCGTGGTGTCGCTGATGTCGTTCGCCTATCCCGCCGGCCTGCCGCGCGAGGCCGATCTCGTCTTCGATGCCCGGTTCCTGCGCAACCCGCATTACGACCCGGCGCTGCGCCCGCTCACCGGGCTTGATCCGGCGGTCAGGGCGTATATTGAAGCCGACCCCGACCACGCCACATTCCTCCATCAGGTGACCGCGATGCTCGCGCTGCTGCTGCCCCGCTTCGTCTCGGAGGGCAAGAAATACGTGACCATCGCCGTCGGCTGCACGGGTGGACGGCATCGCTCGGTTCATCTAATCGAGAGGATCGCGGCCTATCTTGGCGAGCAAGGTTGGCGGGTCGCCCGTACGCATCGGGAGCTGGCGCGCGCGGGAGCGCCGGAGGGTCGCCGCCCGCCGCCCGCCGGCGCTGATTCCACGACATTTTCCAGGCGCAGGAGGCCTGAGCGCGATCATGGGTAGAGTGTTATGATTGGCATGGTGCTGGTCACCCACGGCCGCCTGGCCGAAGAATTCCGCGCCGCCATGGAACACGTGGTCGGGCCGCAGAAGAACGTCGCGACCATCTGCATCGGCCCCGACGACGACATGGAGCATTGTCGCGGCGATATCCGCCATGCGATCGAGGCGGTCGATCAGGGCGATGGCGTCGTCATGCTGACCGATATGTTCGGCTCGACGCCGTGCAACCTCGCCCTCTCCATGCTCGACCGGCAGCGGCTCGAGGTGCTCTCGGGGATGAATCTGCCGATGCTGGTCAAACTCGCGCAGTTTCGCGACCAGAAGCCGCTTGCCGAGCTGGTCGCCGGTGCGCAGGAGGCGGGGCGGAAATATATCACGGCAGCTCCCCATGGCGTGCTTTCCCAGCCCACCTGTCGGGCCGGCGGGGCGGAGGTTTTGGCCAAACCCGAGGCCGTGCTCTCCGGCCCGCCTTCCGCCCGTCTCGAAGCGCCCGCCCTGAACGGCCACGACACCGCGACAAACGCTGGTAATGACCGCAGCCGCCGATGAGCCGTCGGGCGCCGCGCCGGTGCTTACGCGCGGTGTCGTGATCCGCAACCGCCGAGGCCTGCATGCCCGCGCCGCGGCTCGCTTCGTCACTCTCGCCGAGCGTTTCGGCGCCGCGATCGAGGTCGCGAAGGATGGCCAATCGGTCTCCGCCCGTTCCATCATGGGGCTGATGAAGATCGGAA
>JAKAQU010000356.1 GCA_021819535.1 Pseudomonadota bacterium
GATCTGGCTATGTCGAAGCGGCGTCAATTTATCGCAACCACGATGAGACCGCGGGCGTCAATTCTGGCTTCGGCAGCGCGATCCCGATGCCCAATACGCCGCAATACCATATGCCGGAATTCCGCATGGATGGCCGCCAGAGCCGCTGGGCGGCGCTCGCGCAAGGCAACGTTTCGGACTCGATCTCGGTCGCCGCCTATCTCGAAGGCGATTTTCTCTCCGCCGCGCCGACCGCGAACTCGATCCAAAGCAGCAGCTATAACCCGCGCTGGCGACTTTATTACGCCCAGGTCGACGATTCCGATCTCGGCCTGCATGGCGTCTTCGGCGAGATCTGGTCGCTGATCGTGCCCTTCAAAACCGGCATGGTGCCACGCCAGGAACTCATCCCGATCGATGTCGACGCGCAATACGTCGTGGGCTTTGGTTGGACGCGCAATCTCGGCCTGCGCCTGGTCAAGAGCTTCGACGACAACATCTTCAATGTCGGCCTCTCCGTCGAGAATCCGCAAGGCGTCTATTATGTCGGGCCGAACGGCACCGGCGTTCCCGGCACCACCAGCTACCAGTTCCCCGGTGGTCCGGTCTATTTCTCCGGGACCAACTACACCGTCGATGCCGCACCCGACGTGGTGCTCAAAGGCACGGCCGATCCTGGCTTCGGCGGCCATTACGAGCTTTATGGTCTCGGCCGCTGGATGCAGGACCGCACCAGCGTCGGCACTGGCGGACAGAACCACGTGGTGCCAGCCGGCGGCATCGGTGGCACCGCGCTCTATTCCTTCTTCAACCAATACCTCGATCTCTACACCTCGTTCCTCGCCGGCTACGGCATCGGCCGCTACACCTCCTCCGGCCTGCCGGATGCGACGGTCGGGCGTAATGGCGCGCCGGTGCCGATCCCGGGCGAACAGTTGCTGATCGGCGCGATCGCCCATCCGACGGATGCCATCGACATTTACAGCTATATCGGCCGCGAACAGGAACAATCGTCGAGCTTCGCGAATGCCGGCAAGGGCTATGGCTATGGCAGCCCGCTCTATTCCAACGCCGGCTGCGACATCCAGAATAACCCGGTCTGCACCGCCAATACCTCGGGTGTCACCGAAGGCACGATCGGCGCTTGGTGGCGGTTCCTCGAAGGAAACAGCGTTGGCGTGTTCCTGCTCGGCCCGCAATACGAATATCTGCGCCGCGATACCTTCCAGGGTATCGGCGGCGCGCCCAAGGTCAACGAGCAGATCTACATGCTGAGCTTCCGCTATTACCCGTTCCAATAACGCTCGGCGATCGGGCCTGCGGCGGGGATCAGGTTTCTCCCTCGCTGTCCCAATCCTCGTGCCAGGTGCGGCCATCGCGTTCGATCAGCGCGATGGCTGCCGTCGGCCCCCAACTCCCCGCGGCATAGGGGCGTGGCGCCTCGGTCGCCTCGGCCCAGGCGTCGATGATCGGCTCGACCCAGCGCCACGCCGCCTCGACCTCGTCGCGGCGCATGAACAGAGTAGGGTTGCCGCGCACCGCATCCATCAGCAGGCGCTCATAGGCCTCCGGATAGCGGGTGTTGAAGGCCTCCTGAAAACTGATATCGAGCCGCGCCGGGCGCAGCCTGAGCCCGCCCGGTCCGGGATCCTTGCTCATCAGCTTGAGCAGCATGCCCTCATCGGGCTGGAGACGGATGACCAGCTTGTTGGGCTCGAGTTCGGATGCGCCCGGGGGGAAAATCGAGAGTGGCACGGCGCGGAACTGCACCACCACTTCCGAGACTTTCTGCGGCAGGCGCTTGCCGGTGCGGAGATAGAATGGAACGCCGGCCCAGCGCCAGGCCTGCACCTCGGCTTTCAGCGCAACGAAGGTTTCGGTCTGGCTCGCCTTGCCGAGTTCGGTCGCATAGCCGGGCACCGGCTTGCCCTCGCTCACCCCGTGCACATACTGGCCGCGAACCGTGTGGGTTGCGATCTCATGCGCTGAAATCGGCCGCAAGCCGCGCAGCACCTTGAGTTTTTCGTCGCGCACGGCATCGGCATCGAGCGATACCGGCGGCTCCATGGCGAGAAGGCAGAGCAATTGCAGCAAATGGTTCTGCACCATGTCGCGGAGCGCGCCGGACTTGTCGTAATATCCTGCCCGCCCCTCGACGCCGACGGTCTCGGCGACGGTGATCTGCACATGATCGATGACATCGGCGTTCCACAAGCGCTCGAAAATGGCGTTGGCAAAGCGAAGCGCCATCAGGTTCTGCACCGTCTCCTTGCCGAGGAAGTGATCGATCCGGTAGATCTGGCTTTCGTCGAAAATACGCCCGACCTCGTCGTTGATGGCGCGCGCCGAGGCGAGGTCGTGGCCGATCGGCTTTTCCAGAACGACTCGCGAGGCGGCGGTGACGAGTTTGTTGGCGTCGAGATTGCGGCAGATCGGGCCATAGAGATCGGGGGCGGTCGCGAGATAGAAGACCCGGATGCGCTCGGGCTCGGCGTTGAGAAGCTGCACCAGCCCCTCCCAGCCCTCGCCGGTGATGCCATCGAGGGTCGCGTAGTGCAGGCGTTGGCAGAATTGCGTCGCGACCTCTTCATCGAAATCGCCCGCCGCCAGGTGATCGCGGAGCCCCTCCATCACCCGGGCGCGATAATCATCCGCCGTCGTCTCGGTGCGCGCCGCTGCGATGACGCGGCTTTCGGCGGGGATCTGGCCGTCGCGCCAACGCGAATAGAGCGAGGGCATCAGCTTGCGCAGCGTCAAATCGCCGGTGGCGCCAAAGACAACGGCATCGAAAACCTGCACTGGAATGATTTGCGCCATTTCATTTCTCCCGCCCGGTAAGTTTGGTCATGGCCGCGCCCTCAGCCTTGGGGCGCAAGTCATTCCTACGTGCAGGGTGACGGCAGATGCGTGTGGAGGCAACAGCACGTTCGCGTGGTAGTCGTGTCGGGCCAAAAACCGTCCGCGAAAACACCCACCGTCATATTGCAGCGCAGCAATTTTATTGCGCCGCACAATAGTCTTCCGCATGAAAAATGCTTGATCCGGGTTTTTTTCTACTGAAAAAGCGGGACG
>JAKAQU010000026.1 GCA_021819535.1 Pseudomonadota bacterium
GGTCTCGGGGTAGAAGACGGAGATGTGCCAGGCGAACACCCCGCCGGCGAGGCCGGCGATCAGCGCGGAAAGCAGCCAGGCGATGATGCGCGAAGACACCACCGGAATTCCGGCCATCGCGGCCGACACCGGATCGTCGCGCCCGGCCTGAAGGGCGAGCCCGAAACGGCCATGGCGGAGCCAGGCGATGAGCGCGAACACGGCGGCGAGGATGAGAAGGGCGGCGGCGTAGCTTGCACCCGGCGCGAAGACGCTCGCGAGCGAGACGCCATAGGGCCCCTTGGTGATGTCCTGCAGCGCCGGGTTGGCGATGACCTGATAGACCGCCTGCGCTGCGGCGAGATTGGCGATGGCGAAATAGGCACCCGAGAGGCGCAAAAGTGGCGTCAGGATCATCGCCAGAATGACCGCGGCAAGCCCGGCGATGGCGAGGGCGAGCGCCGGGGAGGCCGCGAGATGCATCACGGCGAGGGCAAATCCATAGGCGCCGGCCCCGAAAAACCCGACATAGCCGAACGGCAGATAGCCGGTGAAGCCGTAGATCGCGTTCATGCCCTGGGCCAGAATGAGGAAGAGCACGAAGTTGAACAGCAATAATTGATTGGCATAGACCAAGGGCAGCAGCGCGAAGAGCGCGACCACCGGGAGGCCGATCCGCAAGAGATCGCGAAGCGGCCTAGGCAAGCCGCACCCGCCGCCCGAGAAGGCCCGTCGGGCGCAGCAGCAAGACCGCGATGAGAAGAAGATTGGGCAGAATGTCGGCCCAGGCGCTGAAATAGGTCTGCATCAACAAAAGCCCGACGCCGTAGATCAGGCCGCCGAGCACGGTGCCGAGCGGATTGCCGAGCGAGCCGACGATGATCACCGCGAAGGCGGAAAGATTGATCGTAACCCCCATCGCCGGCGTGACACTGCCGAGCATAAAGGGCGCGAAGACGCCGGCGAGCCCGGCGAGCGCGAGCCCGATCGCGAAGGCGCGCGCGGAAATGCGATGAATATCGATCCCGCTCGCCAGTGCCTCCTCGCGGCTCGCCATCACCGCGCGCGTCAGAAGCCCGCTCCGCGTATGATAGAGGTAGAGATAGAGCGCGATCACAGCGGCGGCGGCGATGGCGGCGGCGATGACCCAGGCGCGCGAAAGGACTTGCCCGAAAAGATGAAACGGCCCGACGCCGAGCACCCGCCCCGGGATCGAGCGCTCGGAGGAGCCGAAGGCGATCGCCGCCAGCGCCTCGATGATCTGCTGGATACCGAAGAAAAGAATGAGCGAGAGCATTTCCGCGTCTTTGGCAAGCGCGAGACGCGGCACGACGAGATAGTAGAACGGGAGGCCGAGCAGAAAGAAGCCGGCGAGGACGATCGGGGCCGTGATGAACGGCGAGAGACCGAAAAGATGAAACAGGAAAAACGCCGCGAACGCGCCGAGCATCAACACATCGCCATGGGCGAGATTGACGATGCGCATGACGCCGAAAACGAGATTGAGGCCAAGCCCGATGAGCGCGAAATAGCAGCCATAAATGACACCCCCGAGCAGTGCATGCAAAAGCATCGGGCGATCAGGGCGTATTCAGATGCGGCTTGGTGGTGGCGACATCGGGCGGATAGACGACGCCGAGCTTGCCTTGCGCGTCGAACTGGCCGATCGGCGTCAATTCGCCGATCTGCGCGCCGTCGTCGCGCAGCTCGAACGTGCCAACCAGGGTCTTGAGCTTTCCTGACAAGCCGAACACCGCGCGGTGGAGATCGGGTTGTGAGAGGCTGTCGGCATGGGCCAAGGTCTCACCGATGACGAGACCGGTGACGTGGCCGGCGATGGCGTTCCAGCCGAATTCGACGCCGCCCTCGCCATAGGCTTTCTCGAACGCTGCCCGCAATTCCTCGACCGTCAGCCCGACTTCCGGCTTGAGCGTGAGCCCGAGCGCGGTGACGTAGGTAAACACCCCGGCAAGCCCCTGCGCGCCGACATTCTTCATCAGCACATTGGTCTCGATGCCGGGATAGAGGGTGAAGACGCCCTTGAATTTCTGGCCCGATTCCTGAAGATTGCGCAAAAATGCGATGTCGTTGCCGACATAGCCGAGTTCGAGCACCATATCGGGGTTGGTCGCGGCGATATTGTCGATCAGCACGGAATAATTCGAGGTGCTGGTCGGAACCCCCTGATCAAAGACGATCTCGACCGGCGATCCCGCCTCTTTCAGCGCGGCGCGAACCGAGTTCGCCTGCGTCCCGGTGAAATCATTGGTCGAATAGAGGAGAGCGACGCGCTTCACGCCGAGCTTGGCGGCATCGCTTTTCAGAAACTCCCAGAGATAGCGCGGCCAGACGGTGGAAACCGGATCGGCGAGAAGGGCGATATAGGGATTGTCCTTGCTGAAGAAGGCGGCGCCGGTGCCGGTCGGGTCAAACAGGAACATCTTGTGTTCGCGCGCGATCGGCACCGAAACCGCGGTCAGCACCGAGCCCGAATCACAGATCAGGAGATCGACCTTGTCCTGGGTGATGAGCTGGTTGGTCAATGTCGCCGCGGTGCCGGGATTGCTCTGGTCGTCGTAGGAAATCAGCTTGAGCGGGATCTTCTTGCCATAGGCCTTGACGAAGGCGCCGCCCGCTGCGTTCTGCTGCTCGACCCAGAGTTTGAGCGAGAGATAGACCGGCATCGAGATGCTGGCATAGGGGCCGGATCCGGCATGGAGATGGCCGATCTTGATTTCCGCAGGCGCATCCCCGGCGCGCGCGCGAGGCGCGAACATTCCCACGAGCGCGATCGCCGCCAAGCCGAGCCACCATTTCCGCAATGCCGCCATGGTTTCCTCCCCCATCCCGTTCTCGGCCCGGGAAGTTACGGCGCGGCGCGATAGGGGTCAATGCGGGCGCACCCATAGCGATCAGGCGACAAAACCGTCGCGATCGGCTAGGCTCGCGCCAAGGCCGCACGAAAGCGCCACGAAAACCGAGGAGGAAATCTCATGCCCATCCGCCGCCGCGCCGCTCTCACCGGCGCCCTCGCTCTCCTTGCCGCAACGCGTGGCCATGCCGCCGAGACGGTCAAAATCGGCATGGTCTCGCCCCTCACCGGCCCCGCCGCCGAGCCCGGGCGCATCCAGCTCAACAGTGCGCGCCTCGCGATGGACGAGGTGAATGCCGCCGGCGGCGTGCTCGGCCGGCCGGTGGAATTGATCGTGGAAGACGACCAGACCACCAATCCCGGCGCCGTGCTCGCCTTCAGCCGGCTTGCCAATCGCGGTGATTGTGTCGGCTATATCGGTTCCATCCGCTCGACCCAGATGCAGGCGATGGCGCCCGATATCGCCCGCGCCGCCCGCCCGGTGATGTTCGGCGGCACCGACCCGACGCTCACCCATAGCGGCAATCCCTGGCTGTTCCGCTGCCGCCCGAATGATCTCTACTCCGCCCGGGTGATCGCCGATTTTGGCGTGAACGACCTCAAAAAACGCAAATGGGCGGTGGTTTATTCCACCGACGCCTTCGGCTCGAACGGCATGAAGGCGCTGGTCGCCTCCCTCGATAAGCTCGGCGTGACCCCGGTTCTGGTCCAGGGTTACGCCAACCAGCAGCCCGATTTCACCCCGGTCGTGCTCGCCGTGCGCGGCTCGGGCGCGGAAATCATGGGGAGCTACTTCACTTTCGAGCCCGATCAGGCGGTGTTCGCCCGCCAGGTGCGCCAGCTCGGCCTTACCATCCCCTGGGTCGGCTCGCCCTCCATCGCGTCACCGGTGACGCTCCATCTCGCCGGCCCGGCGCTCTGGGGCAGCTACGGCATCGCCGATTTCAACGTCGATTCGAGCCCCGCCGCCAGCACCTTCGCCGCCGCCTACGCCCATGCCTATGGCGAGGCCGAGCCGGATAATGGCTGGACCTATGACGGGATGCACATCCTCGCCCACGCCATCAACGCCGCCGGCAGCACCGACCCGGCGGCGATCCGGGCCGCCATTCTCGCCATTCGCGGCTATCAGGGCGCCGAAGGCGTCTATAATTTCGACGCCAATGGCGACGGGCTGCACGGCTACAACGTGGTGCGGAACGAGAAGGGAAAGTTGAAATTCATCCGCCACGTCGAATTCCCGCTCGCGGGTTAAGAAGAAGATGCTTCTTTTTCTGAAGAAAAAGAAGCAAAAAGACTTTTTTCCGTTTTCTCGGAGTATCAATTTTCCTCTGAGCGGGCAGTGCCTGCGGCACTGCCCTCAGAACAAAAGTTTTTTGGTTCTTTTTTTCAAAAAAGAACCGCTTTTCTTTCCCGTTCTGCTACGTCGAATTCTCTGAGCTGCGCCTCAGCTCCGGGCGCGGCGGCGGATCGCAGCGATGCCGAGAACGCCGGCGGCGAGGAGCGAGAGGCTCGCCGGCTCGGGGACAGCGGAATCGGAATTGGCGACGGCAATGAATAACCCGCCGTTCAACCCTGAGACCAGGGCGGCATTCACAATCGCCCCGGCGGTGGTGTATTCGCCAATCGTGCCGCTCCCATAGGTAGAGCCATAAAGGGTGACGAAGAGATACGTCCCCGCCCAGGCCTCCCCAGAGACCGCCAGCGCCAGTGCCGCGACCCCGGCCATCAATCCGATGCGTTTCATCACGCCGCCAAGCGCGCCGGGGGAAGCGAGTCATTTTCAGCGTCCTCTACTCCTCCATCATCGCCGGCGGTGGGCCCCATTGCAGATGCTGGCCGCCGTCGAGCGCCAGCATCTGGCCGGTAAAGGCGGGGAGCGAGAGGATGGCGAGGGCGGCGCGGCCGATTTCGTCCGGCGTCGCGGGGCGGCCGAGCGGGGTCGCCGCCGCCTGGCGGGCGAATTGCGCCGCACTCTGGCGCGGGCTCGGGAGCGTCGGGCCGGGGCCGATCGCGGCGACCCGGATGCGCGGCGCGAGCGCCAGCGCCATGCTTTGCGTCAGCGCCCAGAGCCCGGCCTTGGAGACCGTGTAGGAGACGAAATGCGGGGTCAGTGAAAAGACGCGCTGATCGAGGAGATTGATCACCACCCCCTCGGCGGCGGCGGGCAGGGCGCGCGCGAAATGCTGTATCAGGACGAAGGGGGCGCGGAGATTGGGCTCGATATGGGCATCCCAACTCGCCCGGGTCGCGCTGTCCCACTCGTCGCGCTCGAAGACACTGGCGTTGTTGACGAGAACGCCGATCGGGCCGAGCGCCGCCGCGGCGCGGCCGAGCAGCGCCGTGACGGCCTGCTCATCGGCGAGATCGGCCGGGAGAACGGCGGCATTTGCGCCGAGTGCGCGGATTTCCGCCGCCGTCTCCTCGGCCGCCGGCACGCCGCGATGGCAGTGGAGCGCGACCGCGAAGCCGGCCCCGGCCAGCGCGAGCGCGATCTCGCGCCCGAGGCGCCTCGCCCCGCCGGTGACGAGGGCCGCGCGGGGGATGGTCGGGGCGATCGGCAAGGCGGCCATCAGCGCCCCCCCCGGCGGCGCCCGCCGCGCCGCTTCTCCGGATCATGGCCGCCCCCGCCGGGGCCGAGCGGGACCGGCGCGCCGCTGCGCCGCGGAGGTGCTGCGGGCGGGCCGGCGAGACCCAGTTCGCGGGCCTCCAAGCGGCGGATTTCATCGCGGAGCCGCGCTGCCTCCTCGAATTCGAGTTCGGCCGCGGCTTCGCGCATGCGTTTTTCCAGCGCCGCGATGGCAGCGCCCAGATCCTTGCCGACGAACTCGCCCCCCTGATCGCCGGCGAGCGGGGCGACCGTCACGTAATCCTGCTCGAAGACGCTCTCCAGCGCCTTGCCGATATCGCGCTTGACGGATTGCGGGGTGATGCCGTGGGTCTGGTTCCAGGCTTCCTGCTTGGCCCGCCTGCGCGCCGTTTCCTCAAGGGCGGCGCGCAGGCTGTCGGTGAGGGTGTCGGCATAGAGGATCACCCGTCCCTCGACATTGCGGGCGGCGCGCCCGATGGTCTGGATCAGCGAGGTGCGCGAGCGCAGAAACCCCTCCTTGTCGGCGTCGAGGATGGCGACCAGGGCGCATTCGGGAATGTCGAGGCCCTCCCGCAAGAGATTGATGCCGACGAGGACATCGAAAACGCCGAGCCTGAGATCGCGGATGATCTCGACCCGCTCCAGCGTGTCGATGTCGGAGTGGAGATAGCGCACCTTGAGCCCGTGCTCGCCGAGATATTCGGTCAGATCCTCGGCCATGCGCTTGGTGAGCGTGGTCACGAGGATGCGCCCGCCGCGGGAGGCGACCGCCTTGCATTCGCCGAGCAGGTCATCGACCTGGTGCTCGACCGGGCGGATTTCGGTGATCGGGTCGATGAGGCCGGTCGGGCGGATCACCTGCTCGGCGAAGGCGCCCTCGGTGCGCGCCATTTCCCACGGGCCCGGGGTTGCGGAGACGAAAATCGTCTGCGGGCGATAGGCTTCCCACTCCTCGAATTTCAGCGGCCGGTTATCGACGCAGGAGGGCAGGCGAAATCCATATTCGGCGAGCACCGATTTGCGATTGAAATCGCCGCGCGCCATGCCGCCCAGTTGCGGCACCGTGACATGGCTTTCATCGACGATGAGAAGAGCGTTTTCCGGGAGATATTCGAACAAAGTCGGCGGTGGCTCGCCCGGGTTGCGCCCGGTCAGATAGCGTGAATAGTTTTCGATCCCCTTGCACGAGCCGGTGGTTTCCATCATTTCGATATCGAAAGTCGTGCGCTGGTCGAGCCGCTCGGCTTCGAGTGGCTTCCCCGCCGCCGCGTAGTGATCGAGCCGGTCGCGCAATTCGCGCTTGATCGCCCGGATCGCCTCGGTCAGCGTCGGGCGCGGGGTCACGTAATGGCTGTTGGCATAGACGGTGATCGCCGCGAGATCGGCGGTTTTCTCTCCCGTGAGCGGGTCGAATTCGGCGATCGCCTCGATCTCGTCGCCGAACAGGGTGACCCGCCAGGCGCGATCCTCGTAATGGGAGGGGAAGATATCGACGGTCTCGCCGCGGAGACGAAAGCTGCCGCGCGAAAAAGCGACGTCGTTGCGACGGTATTGCAGTTCGACCAGGGCGCGGGCCAGCGCATCGCGCGCGATCTCGCCGCCCAGTTCCAGTTTCACCACCATCCGCGCATAGGTCTCGACCGAGCCGATGCCGTAGATGCACGAGACCGAGGCGACGATGACGACATCGTTGCGCTCGAGCAGCGCCTGGGTCGCGGCGTGGCGCAGGCGGTCGATGGTTTCGTTGATTTGCGCGTCCTTCTCGATATAGGTGTCGGTGCGCGGCACATAGGCTTCGGGCTGATAATAATCGTAGTAGCTCACGAAATATTCGACGGCGTTATCCGGGAAAAACGCCTTCATTTCGGCATAGAGCTGGGCCGCCAGTGTCTTGTTCGGGGCGAGGATCAGGGTCGGGCGCTGCACCGCCTCGATGATCTTGGCCATGGTGAAGGTCTTGCCCGAACCGGTGACGCCGAGCAGCACCTGATCGCGCGCCTCGTCCCGCAGCCCCTCGACCAGGGTCTTGATCGCCGCCGGCTGGTCGCCGTTCGGCTCATAGGGCGAGACGACGCGGAGCGGCTTCTCCGCCGGGCGCGGGGGCTGCTTCGCCGGGATGAAGAGGAGCGGCGGGGCGAGGGTCTGAGACATCACGGGCCTCGGTCTGGAGCGGGGGGCTGGGGTCTTCCCGCGGGGGCTTTGTCGAGCGGCATGGCTTTCGCTATGTAGGATCTCGACACCAATGAGGGAGAGGCGTGATGGCGGTCAACAAAGTTTATCCCGACGCGGCGGCGGCATTGGCCGGCCTGCTCGCCGACGACATGACGATCATGGCCGGCGGTTTCGGCCTCTGCGGCATTCCGGCGACCCTGATCGAGGCGATCCGGCAATCCGGCGTCAAGGGGCTGACGGTGATCTCGAACAATGCCGGCATCGACGAGGCCGGCCTCGGCATCCTTCTCCAGACCCGGCAGATCCGCAAGATGATCAGCTCCTATGTCGGCGAGAACGCGACCTTCGCCCGCCAATACCTCGCCGGCGAATTGGAGATCGAGTTCAACCCGCAGGGAACACTCGCCGAGCGCATCCGCGCCGGCGGCGCCGGCATTCCCGCCTTTTTCACTCCGACCGGCGTCGGCACCGAAATCGCCAAAGGCAAGGAGACGCGCGAGTTCGACGGCAAGACCTATCTCATGGAGCGCGGCCTGTTCGCCGATCTCGCCATCATCCATGCCTGGAAGGGCGATACCGAGGGCAATCTCGTCTATCGGCTGACGGCGCGCAACTTCAACCCGGTGATGGCGACCGCCGCGCGCGTGACGGTGGCCGAGGTCGAGCATCTCGTCCAGCCCGGCGAGATCGCGGCGGATGCGATCGTGACCCCGGGCATTTTCGTCAAGCGCCTGGTCAAGCTCGACCGCGTCGAAAAACGCATCGAGCAGCGCACGACGCGCAAACGCGCGGCCTGACCCCGAGAGCGAGGAGAAAAACCCATGCCCTGGACCCGTGACGACATGGCCGCCCGCGCCGCCGCCGAACTCGAGGATGGCTTCTACGTCAATCTCGGCATCGGCATCCCGACCTTGGTCGCCAACCATATTCCCGAAGGCCTCTCGATCCATCTCCACAGCGAAAACGGCCTATTCGGCATCGGCCCGTTTCCGTTCGAGGGCGAGGAAGACCCCGATCTCATCAACGCCGGCAAGCAGACGGTAACCCTCCTCCCGACCTCGAGCATCTTCGACAGCGCCGCGTCCTTCGCCATGGTGCGCGGCGGGCATATCGACATTTCCATCCTCGGCGCCTTGCAGGTCGCGCAATCCGGCGATCTCGCCAACTGGATGATCCCGGGCAAGATGGTCAAGGGCATGGGCGGCGCGATGGACCTCGTCGCCGGGGTGCCGCGCGTCGTCATCCTGATGGAGCATACCGCGCGGGGTGAGCCGAAAATCCTCAAGGAATGCACGCTCCCGCTCACCGGCAAGGGCGTCGTCGATACCATCATCACCGAACTCGGCGCCTTCAAGGTCGATCGCGGAGAGAGCGCGCTGATCCTCACCGACATCGCGCCGGGCGTCAGCGAAGACGAAATCCGCGCCCAGACCGCGGCCGAATTCCGCGCAGCCCCCAACGTCAAGACCTGGTAGCTCACGCCCTTTCTCGAAAAGATGGTTTTTCTCAAACAATGCCCCGGATTGACATTGAGAGAGCATCGTCAAGAAGTTCAGCGAAGGCGCCAGTCTCTATTCTCTATGAACCTCACTCGAAATCCATGAGGAGATGGCCCGGGCCGATTGGCAGCGGCTGAGCAAGGACGCATTGATCGATCTGGTGCTTCGGCTTCAGCGGCCGGACAAGACGCGCAAGCCCGGCACGCCGCCGATCGCCGCCGAGACGATGGCGCCGTCCGGGCCGCCTTGCACCGCCCGCCGGCGCTGGCATGTGGAACTCGGTCCATGATGCTTCCTTCCATGCGAAGGAAAAGATTGCCCCATCAAAAACCGGGATCGAACACCTATCGCGCCGCCGCGGGGGTGAGCGAGGGTTAAAAAGCGACCTTGTCGCCGCCCTTCAAGGCCAGGATTTCGCGGGCCTCGGCCGGGGTCGCGATGGCGAGGCCGAGACCTTCGAGGATCTGGCGCGCGCGCTTGACCTGCTGGGCATTGCTTTCGGCGAGCTGGCCGGGGCCGATCCAGAGACTGTCTTCGAGCCCGACCCGCACATTCGCCCCCATCGCCGCCGCCATGGCCGCGATCGGCAATTGGTTGCGCCCGGCGCCGAGCACCGACCAGCGATATTGCCCCCCGAACAGCCGATCGGCGGTGCGTTTCATGTGCATGACATCCTCGGGATGCGGGCCGATGCCGCCGAGGATGCCGAACACGGTTTGCACGAAGAGCGGCGGCGTCACCAGCTTGCGGTCGAGGAAATGGGCGAGATTGTAGAGATGCCCGACATCGTAGCACTCGAACTCGAAACGGGTGCCGCTTTCGGACAGCGACCGCACGGCGAATTCGATATCGGCGAAGGTGTTGCGGAAGATCAGATCGCGTGAGCCCTCCAGATGCTGGCGTTCCCAATCATGGGCGAAGCTCTTGAACCGCTCCAGCATCGGGAACAGGCCGAAATTCATCGAGCCCATGTTGAGCGAGGCGACTTCTGGCTTGAAGGTGAGCGAGGGCTGGATGCGCTCCTTGATCAGCATGTTGGGCGCGCCGCCGCTGGTGAGATTGATCACCGCGTCCGTCGCCTGCTTGATGCGCGGCAGAAAGGCGGCGAAGGCTTCCGGGCTCTGGTCGGGCTTGCCGGTCTTGGGGTCGCGGGCATGGAGATGGACGATCGCGGCCCCCGCCTCGGCGGCGGCGATGGCGGCGGTCGCGATTTCGTCGGGCGTCACCGGCAGATGTGGCGACATCGAGGGGGTATGAATGGCCCCGGTGACCGCGCAGGTGATGATGACTTTCCGTTCTGATGCCATGGTGTTCTCTCCCTTTCCGGCGAAATTCCCGCCGCCATTCTGGCCCGCCCGGCATGGAAAGCCCAGATGTGGCAGAGAAGATCAGAGGAGGAAGACCACAAGCGGAGAATGGGTCGGTGAGATCAGGCGTGACGGAGCGATGGCCCCTTGGCGCCTTCATGGGGGGCGTGCGGCGCATCGCTCGGCGAGGTTTCGGGCATGGCGAGGGCGGCGATCAGCGTCGCACCGGCGCCGGCGGCGGCGAGGGCGAAAAACGCGGCGGCCGTGCCCCATTGATCGGCGATCGTGCCGGCCATCGTGGTGCTGACGGCAGCCCCGATGCCGCCGGCGAGACCGACGATTCCCATCGCGAGATTGAACCGCCCGGAAGAGCCGCCGATATCGGCGACGATGACCGGCGTCAGCACGCCGAACACCGTCCCCGCCACGCCATCCAGCACCTGCAGTGCCAGCACCAGCGCCGGCGCCGTGGTTCCGGCGAAAGCGAGCGCCCGCAAGGGAAGCGCGAGAAACCCGACCACCAGCAGAATCCGCCGCCCGGTCAGGCCGGCGAGCCTTCCGATCAGCGGCGAGAACAGGGCGACAACGATCTGCGGCACGACGATCGCAACCGCGATGATCACGCTCGCGTGCGTGCCGCTCCGCTTGGTCATTTCGGCGGCGACGATCGGCAGCATGGCGGCGTTGGCGAGCTGGAAAAACAGCGCGCAGGCGGCATAGACGAGAAGGGCGCGATGGCGAAACAGCGCGCCGATCGGCAGGGACTGGGCCCGCCGGGCGTGGTGTTCGTGGTGCGGGGTGGCCGGCGGGAGAAGGGCGAGAGCCATGATCGCGGGCAAAGAGAGGGCGGCTGCGAGCACGAAGACCGAGCGATAGGAAATATAGTAACCGATCCAGCCCATCATCGCCGCGGCGAGCGCGTTGCCGATCGAGCCCCAGCGGGCATTGCGCCCCATGCGCTCGCCGATTTCGCGCTTGCCGACGACGGCGAGGCTGAGTGCCGCGATCGCCGGCACGCTCATGCTAGTCGCAAAACCATGCAGGATCTGCGAGATCAGAACGACCGGGAGTGTCGGCGCGAGCGCCATCATCGCCGCGCCGAGCAGAAGCCCGATCGTCGCGAGGGCCAGGGCGAAGCGGCGGCTGCGCATGGCATCGATCAACGCCCCGGCCGGCACCTGGCTTGCCATCAGCGCGATGGTGCCGGCCGAGAGCACGAAGCCGATATCTTTTTGTGTCCAGTGCGCGGCGGTGAGATAGACCGAGATGAAGGGGCCGAAGCCGGATTGCACCGCGGCCTGAAGAAAATTGATGAGATCGAGGGCGCGCCCGCGCGATCGCGCTCTGCGGCCGGGGATTCGGTCTGCCCGCGTCACCGGCCGCACCTCATGAGGGGGCGGGTTTAGCGGCGGGCGGGCTGGTGGCGGGTGCGGCGGGTGCGGCGGGTGCGGCGGGGGTGGTTTTGGGCGCGCCCGACGGAGATGCGACCGCGGCCGGTTTGCCGGAATTGTCCTGATATTCCGGCGTCGCCTTGATCTGATCGGGCGTCAAGTCGCAGATCACCGCGCGATCGGGCGCGCCGGCGGAGAAATGGAGGCTTTTCCAATCGACGGCGATTTTGCGGGTGCCGATGCCCATGAAGCCGCCGAAATCGATCACGGCGGCGCGCGGATGGCCGGCCGGATCGACGATGACATCGATGATGCGGCCGATTTCCTCGCCTTTGGCGCTCACCACCTCGGCGCCGAGCACGCCGCTCGCCTCGCCGGGGGCGAGATGATGGATATCGGCGGTCCCAGGCGCGGGCGCGGGTGCGGGTGGTGCGGGCGCAGGTGGTGCGGGCGCGGGTGGTGCGGGTGATTGGGCGGCGAGCAGCCATGCCGCCGAGAGCAGCAGCGCCCGCCGCCCCAATGCGCCGCCGATCTCGCGTCCCACGGTCTCAGCCCGGCCGGTTCTGTACCAGATCGTCGACCACCACCGGATCGGCCAGCGTCGAGGTGTCGCCGAGGGCATCCACCTCGTTGGCGGCGATCTTGCGCAGGATGCGGCGCATGATCTTGCCGCTCCGCGTCTTGGGGAGGCCCGGCGCCCACTGGATCACGTCGGGCGTCGCGATCGGGCCGATTTCCTGGCGCACCCAGGCGACCAATTCGCGCCGCAAGGCCTCGCTCGGCTCGACGCCGACTTTGAGCGTGACATAGGCATAGATGCCCTGGCCCTTGATATCGTGCGGGAAACCGACCACCGCCGCCTCGGCGACGACGGCATGGGCGACGAGCGCGCTCTCGACCTCGGCGGTGCCCATGCGATGGCCGGAGACGTTGATGACATCGTCCACCCGGCCGGTGATCCAGTAATACCCGTCGGCATCGCGCCGTGCCCCGTCGCCGGTGAAATAATGGCCGGGATAGGTGCTGAAATAGGTCTGCACGAAGCGCTCGTGATCGCCATAGACGGTGCGCATCTGGCCGGGCCAGCTCTCCTTGAGGCAGAGATTGCCCTCCGCCGCGCCGGTAAGCTCGCGCCCCTCGGCATCGACCAGCACCGGCAGGACACCGGGTAGCGGCAGCGTCGCCGAGCCGGGCTTGAGCGGCGTCGCGCCGGGCAGCGGGCTGATCAGGATGCCGCCGGTCTCGGTCTGCCACCAGGTATCGACGATCGGACAGCGCTCCTCGCCGACGACGCGGTAATACCAGAGCCAGGCTTCGGGATTGATCGGCTCGCCGACGCTGCCGAGGATGCGGAGGCTCTTGCGGCTGGCACGGCGCACCGGCGCCTCGCCCTCGCGCATCAGGGCGCGGATCGCGGTCGGCGCGGTGTAGAAAATATTGACCTGATGCTTGTCGACGACCTCCCAGAACCGCCCGGCATCGGGATAGTTCGGCACGCCCTCGAACATCAGCGTCACCGCGCCATTGGCGAGCGGGCCATAGACGATATAGGTGTGTCCGGTGACCCAGCCGATATCGGCGGTGCACCAGTAAATCTCGCCAGGGCGATAATCGAACACCAGTTGATGGGTGTAGGCCGCCCACACCATGTAGCCGCCGGTGGTATGGAGCACGCCTTTCGGCCGGCCGGTGCTGCCCGAGGTGTAGAGAATGAACAGCGGATCCTCGGCCGCCATCGGCTCGGGCGGGCAATCGGGGGAGGCGCTGGCGAGGAGGGCGCGGTAATCGTGATCGCGTCCGGCCGCCATCGGAACCGTGGCCCCGGTGACCGGAACGACGATGACGGTGCTCACCTCGGGGCAGGTTTTGAGTGCCGCGTCGGCATTGGCCTTGAGCGCGACCCGCCGCCCGCCGCGCCGCCCCTCATCGGCGGTGATCAGGACGCGGGACGCGCAATCCTGAATGCGCCCGGCGAGGCTGTCGGGGGAAAACCCGCCGAAGACGACCGAATGGATGGCGCCGATGCGGGCGCAGGCGAGCATCGCGACCGCCGCCTCGATCACCATCGGCAGATAGATCGTCACCCGGTCGCCTTTTTTCACGCCGAGCGTCTTCAACGCGTTGGCGAAGCGGCAGACTTCGGCGTGCAACGCGCGATAGGTGATGCTGCGTGATTGCGCCGGGTCATCGCTCTCCCAGATGATCGCGACCTGATCGCCGCGCGCAGCCAGATGGGCATCGAGACAGCAGGCCGAGGCGTTGAGCACCCCGTCCTCGAACCATTTGATCGAAACCTCGCCGGTGAAATGCGCGTTCTTGATTTTGCTCGGCGGCCGGATCCAGGCGATCCTCAGCGCCTCCTCCGCCCAATAGGCGTCGGGGTCGGCGGCAGCGCGGGCGTAATGGGCGCGGAAGGTCTCGGCGGTGAGATGAGCGTTGCGGGCGATTTCCGGCTTCACCGGGATGGTCTCGGACATGGCGTACTCCCCGTTCTGGCCCGAAAGGCGGGTCTTGCGGCAATTCTGCACGCCCACCCCACGGATGTTAAGAGGGATGTTGAGGGGGAATATTGTCGCCGATATGCGCCGTGACCTCGATTTCGATGCGGAGACGGGGATCGATCAGGCCGGCCGTGACGATCATGGTCGCGGCTGGGCGGGCGACGCTGAAATGCGTGCGCAAAAGCGGCGCGCAGGTCGCGAATTCACCGGCATCGAGAACATAATAATGTACCCGCACGACATCGTCGCAGCTGGCGCCGGCCTCGGCGAGCGCCGCCGCGATATTGGCGAGGGCCTGACGACATTGACCGACGATATCCGTCGGCAGCGACATCGTCGGGTAATCGAAGCCGGTGGTGCCCGAGACATGAACCCACGCGCCATCGACGACGGCCCGCGCATAGCCGAATTCGGCCTCAGATCGG
>JAKAQU010000357.1 GCA_021819535.1 Pseudomonadota bacterium
ATCATGATCGGTTCGCTCCTGTCCGTATTCCCGCCCGATGGCGGTAAGCGACCCTAATCTCTTGAATAGAAAGTGTAAAATTTTTATGCGCATGGCTGGATCGCGCAAAGCCAATACCAAGTCGCGCCGCGCCGGCCAGGCGTCGGTGAGGCCTTCCCATGATACACACTTCGCTAATGTTTTCATGCTTTCCTCTCCGCCCATCCCTGATCGGAGACCGCCTGGCCCATGACCGCTTTTCCCGCGTTCGCCTCGCACGGCGCCCCACCAAGCCGCCTCCTCGCCGGCGTTCTCCAAACCTTTCTCGCCGACATCGAGGCGACGGTTCGTGCCAATGGCCTCACGCAGGGGTTGCGCGAGACACTGCGCGCGGCCGTGCTCGACTGCCCGCGGCATGTCTTCGTCCAGCGCTATATCGCCCATGCCGGCGCGAATGTCCGCGATCTTACGGCCGGCCCGGCCGAGGCGCATCTCGGCGCGATCTATCGCGATCTCCCGCTCGGCTATGTCGATGCCGCTGGGCAGCCGCTGGCTTCCACCAATTCCCAGCCCTCGATCGTGCTCCATCTCCTCGAACTCCTCGATCTTCAGCCCGGCCAGAGGGTTTTGGAAATCGGTTCTGGTGGCGGCTGGATGCTCGGGCTGATCGCGCGCGCCGTCGGCCCGACGGGGACGGCGGTCGGGGTAGAGATCATTCCCGAACTCGCGGAGCAAAGCCGCCAATCCCTCGCGAGCGCCGGCATCAGCAACGCGATCGTCCACACCGCGGACGGGGAGACGGCGCTCGCCGGGCTCGGCACCTTCGATCGCATCATTTTCACGACCGGCGTCTTTGAACTCCCGGCGCCGTTTTTCGAGGCGCTGGCGCCAGACGGGCTTTTGCTCGCGCCTTTCCAGATCAAGGGTCTCGGCAACGACGTTCTCTTGCTGCGGCGAACCAGAGAGGGAGGATTACGCACCGAGGCGGCGCTCGCCAGTTGCTTCATCTACCCGACCGGGGCGCTGGCGTCGGCGTCCTATGCGCCGATCGCGCTCGCCGATCTGCCGCTCTGGCAGGAGGTCGCCTTGCATGAGACGCTGCGCATTCCGATGCCGCTCGGCCGCACCCGCTATGCGACGACGCCATTCGCCATCGCGACCATTCCCTTCCGCTCCTTTCTTACCAAATGCGAGCCGCGTTTCGCCGTCTTCGGGGGCGGGGCAGGGGAGGGGGTAAGCCCGCAAATCGCCGGTGCCGCCGGCAGCCGCTTCGATGTCGCGGGCATCGGTATCATCGATACGACGCATCGATCGCTGGCACTTTGCAACGGAAGCGAACTGATAGGCTTCGGCCCATCCGAGGCGGCCGACAGGCTCTTTGCCGCCTACCGCCTCTGGGCGCAGCATCTGATGCCCGGGATCGAGGCGTTCGAGGGCGTGCTTTGGCGCGAGGACGAAGCGCCTTCGCCCGCCGGCTGGGTGGAAAAACGTGGCCGGACGGTGTTTTACTGGTCGCTGAAACCGGGCTGGCCGCGCGTCTGAGCCCTTCCCGCCGCCAGACGCAGAGGCTAGGCTTCCCCGACAAAGCACAGGAGGAAGCCGATGAGCGATCTGATCGAAAATGTTACCAATGGCGTCGCGACATTTACCCTCAACCGGCCCGACCGGCTGAACGCGTTTTCGGCCGAGATGCTGGACGGGCTGATCGCGGCCATGCAGCGCGTCGCCGTCGATCCCGACATCGCCGCCGTCATCCTCACCGGCGCCGGGCGTGCGTTCTGCGCTGGCGGCGATGTCAAGGCGATGGCGGCTCGCACCGATGACAGTATGGAGCGCCGCGCGGCCGAACTCCGCCTCCGCCACCACGTCATTCTGCTCATGCGCCAATCGCCGAAAATCATCATCGGCGCCATCAACGGCCCGGCTTTCGGCGCCGGTCTCGGCCTCGCGCTCGCCTGCGATTTGCGCCTCGCGGGGGAGGGGGCACGTTTCGGCACCGCTTTCGCCGGGGTCGGCTTCTCGGGCGATTTCGGCGGTTCCTACCACGTAACCAAGCTCGCCGGCCCAGCCAAGGCGCGGGAACTCTATCTCCTCGGCGAGCCGATCGACGCGCGCGAGGCGCACCGGCTCGGCCTCGTCTCCCGCGTCGTGCCAGACGGCGCGCTGGCGGCGGAGGCCGAGGCATTGGCAAAGCGCTTCGCCGAGGGGCCGCGCCTCGCCTATGCTTATATGAAGCGCAATCTTATGGCCGCCGAAACCGCGAGCCTCGCCGACGTCCTCGACATGGAAGCCTTCCACCAGGCGCGCACCGGCATGACCGAAGACCACCGCGAAGCCCGCGAGGCCTTCGTTGAAAAGCGGAAGCCAGTGTTCAAGGGGAAATAGGGGATCAAAGGGAAATAGCGCGGGTTGGAGGCGGGAAAGATCGTTCTCTTCTGAAGAAAAACGATCTTTCTTATCTCACGGCCTCCACGGCCTCCACGGCCTCCACGGCCTCTTCTCCCCGCGCCACCAGCGCGACGGCATCGATGATCGCCTGATAGCCGGTGCAGCGGCAGTAATTGCCGGAGAGATGGGCGCGGATGCGGGCACGGTCGGGGGATTTTTCGCGCGCGAGCAAATCCATCGCGGTGATCAGCATCCCCGGCGTGCAAAAGCCGCATTGCAGCGCGTTCACGGCAACAAAGGCTTTCTGCAAATCGGCCAAGGCGCCGCGCGCGCTCAAGCCCTCGATGGTTTCGACCACGCTACCCTCGGCCTGGGCGGCGAGGATGAGGCAGCCGCGAACCGGCACACCGTCGAGGAGCACGGTGCAGGCGCCGCACACCCCCTGCTCGCAGCCGACATGGGTGCCGGTGAGGCCGATCGTCTCGCGCAGGAAATCCGCGAGATGCTGGCGCGGCGAGACCCGTGCCCGGACCGGCTCGCCATTGACCGAGAAGGTGACGGCGATGTCCTCGCTCACTGGTGCACCTTCGGGTTGGCGGATGCGAAGCTGCGGAGCGGCGGAGCATCCGCCAACCCGAGCCCCTGCCGTGACGG
>JAKAQU010000358.1 GCA_021819535.1 Pseudomonadota bacterium
GACGTTGGTGAGAAATTCGGTTGGATGCCAGTTGATGTCATAGACCTTGCGGATGATCTGGGCCGCGAATTTGGGCGTCGCAAAGATCATCAGCGTATCGGCGCCGGAGGCCTGCAGCGTCACTACCTGTGAATCGGTGGTCGGATCGGTGACCTCGTAGCTCACCTCCTTGACAACGAGGCTTGCATATTTGTCGCCAAACACATCCTTGACGCCGTTGACGTAGTCTTTGCCGAAATCATCGTTCTGGTAGATGACCGCGACCTTGGCGCCCGGTCTGTTTTTCAACACGTATTTGGCATAGACTTGGCCTTCGATGCGGTAACTCGGCTGATAGCCCATCGTCCAGGGAAAATGCTTGTAATCGCCCCATTTGTCGGCGCCGGTCGCAACGAAAAGCTGCAGCACTTTCTTCATGTTGAGATATTTCTGCACCGCTGTCTGGGTCGGCGTGCCGAGCCCGTTGAACATGAAGGCAACCCCTTCCTGTTCCACCAGCATGCGCGTCTGCTCGACGGTTTTGGGCGGGCTGTAGCCGTCATCGACCGACATCAGATTGATTTTGCGGCCGTTGATGCCGCCCTGGTCGTTGATCATCTTGAAATAGGCGACCTCGGCCCGCCCGTCGGCGCCATAGGCCGAGGCCGGGCCGCTATAGGGCATGGTCTGGCCGATTTTTATCTCTGTCGCGCTGACGCCCGGCATATCACCGGCGCGGGCAGTGTAGCCAGCGCTCAGCACGGCCAGCATGGCAGTGGCGACGATCCCATATTTCATGGCGTTTCTCCCTGGTTTTCGTAAAACTTCGTGCGTCAGTTCCCGGCCTTGATGTCTCCCGTCGCCTTTGCGGGCGTCGGGCCAAGCGCTCGCGCCGGCTGCGTCCTCGCCTGAATTATGCGCCTCTGGCGGCGCAGGAGGCCGGCAAATCCCGCCGGCAGAAGGTAGAGAAAAGCGATCAGGATGACACCGTAGATCGCGCCCGGTGCCGCCTTGGAAATCTGATCGGCGAGATTGGGGATGAAAACGATGAACATCGCCCCGAACACCGCACCGAGAAGCGAAGTGATGCCACCGACGATGAGGCCGACGAAGAGCGTGATCGAGAGGAACACCGAAAAACTGTCCGGGGCGACAAACTGCACCGCGATCGCGCCCAGGGCACCGGCGATGCCGGTATACATGGCACTCAGCGCGAAAGTGCTGGTTTTGAGGAGCGCGATGTCGATCCCCATCGCCTCCGCCGCGAGCGCGTGATCGCGCACCGCGCGCATGGCAAGGCCGATCCGCCCGCGCAAAAGATTGCGCGCGAGCGCGAACAGCGTGATACCGATGGCAAGCGTGAACAGATAAAGCCATTGATCCTGGCTGAGCGGAAGGCCGAAAGGCGGATCGGGTTTGCTGACGACGATGCCCTGGACCCCGCCGGTCCAATCCTCGAACAATTTGTATTTCAGCAATTGCGGCACCGCGATCGCGAGAGCGAAGGTCGCAAGCGCGAGATATAATCCGCCGAGACGCAGCGCCGGAAACCCGAACGCAAAGCCGAAGCCGGCACAGATGAGGGCGGCCGGGGGAAGGGTCACCCAATAAGGGACATCGAAATTTGCCATCAGAATGGCCGCGGTATAGGCGCCGACAGCGTAGAACGCGCCATGGCCGAGCGAAATCTGCCCGGTATATCCCGTCAGCATGTCGAGGCCGAGAATGGCGATCGCGTAGGCAACCACCATGGTAAACTGAAAGAGGCGGTAATTGCTGACCAAAAAGGCGAGCAGCACGGCGAACACGAGAATAAGAGCCGTGAAAACCCTCGCTCTCCGTCTCCCGTTCATGGCTACACCCGGCTTGCGATGGCGCGGCCGAACAGGCCGGCAGGTTTGAGAATGAGGACCGCAAGGATAATGATCAGCGCCAGTGTGAGCTTGAGTTCGGCGCCGACCAGATAGGCGCCGGCGAGATTTTCGATCACGCCGACGGCAAATCCGCCAATCACCGCGCCGAGCGGATTGTCGATCCCGCCGAGCAAAGCCCCGGCGAAGGCATAAAGCAAAATACCCGACATCATGCTGGGGTCGAGAAAAACGATCGGCGCCACCATCATCCCGGCGACCGCCCCGATCGCCGCCGCCAATCCCCAGCCGAGCGCCAGCATCCAGCCGACACGAATGCCAACGAGGCGGCTCGAAGCCGGATTGAAGGCCGCGGCACGCATCGCAAGCCCGAATTTGGTGAAGCGAAAAAACCCATAGACCAGGGCGAGCACGATCAGTGTCACCGCTGTCGCCCCCGCCTCATGCGGAGAAAGCCAGCCGCCGAGAAACTGGTTCTTTTCCGGGAACGGGCTCGGAAACGCCTTGACCGAATAAGAGAAGATCCAGCCGGTGACGCTGTTGAAAATCAAGAGCAGGCCAATGAAAACACCAACCAGGGAAAGAACCGGTGCCCCCGCCAGGGGTCGCATCAGAACGCGCTCGATCGCAACCCCGATCGCGAAGGAGATCAGAACCGTCGCCCCGAACGCGAGCCAATAATTCCAACCCGCCTCGATCAGGGTGAGCGCGATATAGGTGGAGAACGTCGCCATTTCGCCTTGCGCGAAATTGACGTGATGCGTCGCCTGATAAATCATCACGAGAGCAAGGGCGACGCTGGCATAGATACCGCCTGTCGCGATGCCGGAAAAAATCTGGTGCAGCAGGGCTTGCATCCGGCGTCTTCCTTTATCCTCAATAGCCGAGATAGGAGCGGCGGATCGCCGCGTTTTCGCGCATCTCGCCAGCGCCGCCGGCCATGATGATCGTGCCGGTTTCAAGAAGATAAGCGTGATCGGCGAGGGCGAGCGCGAGATTGGCATTCTGCTCGACGAGCAGAATGCTCATCCCCTCTTCTTTGTTGATGCGCGCGAGGATTGCGAACATGTCGGCAACGATCAGTGGCGCGAGCCCGAAAGAGGGTTCATCGAGCAAAAGCAATTTGGGGCGCGAGAGGAGGGAGCGCGCGATCGGCCGCA
>JAKAQU010000359.1 GCA_021819535.1 Pseudomonadota bacterium
CCGACCGTGAGCATCGGCGCGCGCCAGAGAGCGACACGGGGATCGAGCGCGTAATTGGCGCAGGTCTGCATCTCCTGGGTGCGCCAGGCGGCGGCCAGCAGGCCGCGCCCCTGCGGCGTCTCGGCATCGAGGGTCGGGATACGATCCTCCTCCCGCCAAATCGGTCTCACCCCGTTTTTCGCCGCACCCGCGCTCATCTCGATCGCGAACATGCCGGCGCTGTCGGGGCGCAACAGCTCGGCGCCGATAATGCCGGGGAGTGCCGACAGCGCTTCGAGATGGGCTTCCGTGACATCGACCCAGAGCACGCCGCCATGGTTCGGCATGCGCGACAAAAGCGTGAGATAGCTGGCGATCGTCCGCTCGTGCGCCGCGATTTGCGCTGCCATCATATCCTGCAGCCGCCCGTTGACGATTTGTACCAGAGATTGCCGATCCTCGGCACGCAGCGGTTCGGCCATCAGTTTCTGGGTGAGCAGGGTTTGAAAAATGCCCACCCCTGTCGCGATCAGCGCGCTTTCGATATTGGTCAGCGCATAGAGGCTGCCGAGACGCTGCGCCGAATCGAGAAAAGCCTCGCGGCTGGTCTCCGGTGCGAGCACGGCGTCGAGCGATTGCTTCTGATAGTGTCGGAGACGAACCAATTCCTCATCGGTGGTATGATCGAGCACCGTTCTGCCCATCGGATGCTCGGTCAGATGGCGGTAGAATTCGGCGCTGAATTCATCGGTGATGATGGTCGTGAGCAGCGAGGTGGAAGAGAGGGCGCGCAGCGCTTCCGGGCCGTAGGGATCGGGGAGGGTGAGGCGGAATTCCCGTGCCGCGAGCGCGTCCGCATTCCAGCGATACCACCATTGCGTGCGCTGCGCCTTGTTCGCCTTGGCGACATAGAGTGCGGCATCGGCGCGGCGGAGCAGGAGATCGGGATTTTCCCCATCTTCGGGGAAGATCGCGATGCCGAGGCTGAACGCGGTGGAAACGCTGACGCCGTCGCCGAGATCGAAGGGCTTCTCAACCGCCGATTGCAGGCGGTTGAGAAGGGCGGGCAGGGCATCGGGCTCGGTCAGTCCCTCGATCGCCAGCACGAATTCATCGCCGCCGAACCGCGCGAGAAGGTCGCTTTGGCGCAACAGCGAACGCAAACGCTCGGCGAACTGGCGGAGCAGCGCGTCACCCGTGGCATGGCCCCAGACATCGTTGATCGGCTTGAAATCGTCGAGATCGAGGAGGCCGACGGCGAGCAAGCCTTCCCGGCGCTTGGCGCGCATGACCGCCTGTTGCAGATGCTCCTCGAATTGCAGGCGATTGGGAAGCCCGGTCAGCGTGTCGTGGCGGGCGAGGTGGAATTGCTGGCGCCGTTCGTGTTCGAGTCGCGCCTTGAGGTCGAGCTCATCGAGCCCGTGGCCGATGAGTTGCCCGATTTTCTCGACGAGTTCGAGATTTTCCCGATCGAAGGCGCCAACGATGCGCGAGATGAAAACCAGCGCCGCATGCACCGCGCCATTGCGGAAAATCGGCACCGCCGCCCCAGAGCGCCAGCCGCGCCGTTCGAGTAACGCCCGCCACGGCGCAAAGGATGGGTCGGTCGAAGAATCATTGCAATAATGCAGTTTTCCCGAGCGCAGCGCCCGCACCGTGAGCGGCACCACCTCTTTGTCGGCCCGGAATTCCATGTTGGCCGGCACCCGGATGCCGGTGCCGTGGCCGACCAGCATGCGGACCGTCCCGGTTTCATCCGCGCGCGCGATCCATACCGCATCGAACAGGCCAGACGTGGCGAGATGCTCGCAGGTACGCTGCAAAATCGCTTGCTCGTCGCGTTGTAGCAGGAGCGAATCGGTCGCGGCGAGGAGGGCGTTATAAAGCCCGTGCAGGCGTTCGAGACGGCGCTGCTGTTCGATCGCTTCCAAGGCGAGGCTGATATCGAAGGCGAGTTCACCAAGGAGCGCGCCGAATTCTTCATCGAGCGTATCCTCGCCGCGCGTATAGAGCGAGAGCAGGGCGCGATTCTCGCCCTTGACCTTGAGCGGCAGGGCGGCGGCGGCGCCGAGCTTGAACTGCCGCGCGCGGGCGCGCCAGGGCGCGTAGATTTCATCTGCGTCGAAGTTCCTGATCAATACCGGAAGCCCGCCGCGCCATGCCTGTCCCGCCGGCCCCTGGCCCTCGGGAATGGTCGGGTCGCTCGCGATGAGAACGCCGTCGAGATATCCGGTCGCGCCGCTTGCCGCGAGAATCTGGAAGCGGGAGTCCGCGTCCGGGACGCCGATCCAGGCCAGCGACAACCCGCCATGGGTGACGGCGATACGGCAGATTTCGGCATGAAAACTCGCTTCGTCCGGCCGTCTCGCCGCCGCCTGATTGACCTCGGCGAGCATCGCGTGAAAGCGCGCGAGACGCTGCAGGCGCCGGTGCTGACGGCTCTGCATCGCCTGCTGGCGCGCCGCCAGAAGAATGCTCCCGGCGATCCCGGCGAGATGTTCCAGCCAATTCTGCTGCGCGGCGTCGGGCAGCCCGCCTTCCTGGCCGGTGAGCGCGAAGGTGCCGAGCAATTGGCCCTCCTGCCAGATCGGATAGCTCCAGCAGGCGTGGATGTCGAAATCCCGCGCGAGCTGCGCGAGATCGGCCCAGCGCGGATCGCTTTGCGCCTCCGCGACATGGACCGGCAGGCGGTGGAAGGCGGCGGCCCCGCAGGAGCCGGCGGCCGGCCCGGGGGTCAGCCCCTCCAACGCCGCGAGCAGGCTGAGGGGGGCGCTCGGTGCCGCAAACACGCCGAGCCGGCCATCCTCGCGCATGACCATGATGCTGGCGATCCGGGCGGGGACGTACTGCTCGGCCAGGTGACAGACCCTGATGGCCAGGAAATCGGCCGAGAATCCCCCGGCCAGATCGCGCAAAATCGCGGTCTGGATACGGAGCAGGCCGGCCAGATCAGGCTCGTTCATGGGACCACACTCTGGCATTTACGCCCTCGTTCATAATCACTCTGGCATTTACGCCC
>JAKAQU010000360.1 GCA_021819535.1 Pseudomonadota bacterium
GGCGGGCTTTCGCGCCTGCCGGCGCTGCCGGCCCGACGAGGCGGCAGGAGCGAGCCGCCATGCGGCCGGGATCGAGGCCGCCTGCCGCCTGATCGAAGCGACCGAGGCGCCCCCCGATCTCGACACCCTCGCCGCTTGCGCCGGCCTCAGCCGGTTTCATTTCCACCGCGTCTTCAAGGCGGCGACTGGCCTCACCCCCAACGCTTACGCGGCCGGAATTCGTGCCCAGCGCGCGCGTGCCGCGCTTGCCGCCGGCGCCTCGGTGACAGAGGCGATCTATGATGCCGGTTTCGGCTCGGCGAGCCGGTTTTACACCGAGGCTTCCGGGCGGCTCGGCATGGCGCCACGCGCCTGGCGCGAGGGCGGGGTTAGGGCGAGCATCCGCTTCGCCCTCGGCGAAACCAGCCTCGGCGCCATCCTGGTCGCCGCCACCGATCAGGGCATTTCGGCGATCGAACTCGGCGACGATGCGGAGACCCTGCTGCGGCGTTTCCAGGCCCGCTTCGCAAACGCAACACTCATCGGTGGCGATCCGGACTTCGAGCGCCTGGTCGCGCGCGTCGCAGCCCTGGTGGAAAACCCTGGGGCTGCGTCCGACCTTCCCCTCGACATCAGGGGCACGGCTTTTCAGGAGCGTGTCTGGCGGGCACTCCGCCTCATCGAGCCAGGCGAGACGATATCCTATGCCGCGCTCGCCGCGCGCATCGGCGCGCCGGGCGCCGCGCGCGCGGTCGCCTCGGCCTGTGCCGCGAACCGGCTTGCGGTCGCCATCCCCTGCCACCGGGTGGTACGCGGCGACGGCGCGGTCTCGGGCTATGCCTGGGGGGTCGCGCGGAAACGCGCGTTGCTCGCGCGCGAGCGCCGCGGTGAAATCAAATCTTGACCGGGCGAGGTATTTTCCGATAGAGGTTTAGCGGCTGTTCCTTAAGGAACTTATCAACGGCACGCGCGCAAGCGATGGCGTCGAAAGGTTTCTTTGCCGCGTGCCCCGCCTTCGGGCCGCGGGTTATCACGGGAGATCTCGCCCGGATGCCGTTTTCTGCCTCCCTCCGCCGCATCTCGCGAAGCCTCTCGTCGCTTGCCGCGCGGCGGTCGACAATGGCGCTGATCCGCGCGGCCTTGCTGCTGCTGCCTGCCTTCCTCGCCGCCTGCGCCGGGCATCCGAATATGAATGCCCGCGAGGAAGCGGCCCATTATGCCGCCGAGGCCCGCCGCAATTACCCTGTGCCAGGCCCGGCGAGCGACCCCTGGGGCCCTTATATCGTCGAGGCGTCGCGCCGTTTCGATGTGCCGGAACGGTGGATCCGCGCGGTCATGAAGGTCGAATCCGGCGGGCATGAATTCCTCGATGGCCGGCCGGTCACATCCGCGGCCGGCGCGATGGGACTGATGCAGTTGATGCCGGCGACCTATGAGGAGATGCGCGCCGAAAACCATCTCGGCGACGATCCCTATGACCCGCACAACAACATCCTCGCCGGCGCCGCCTATTTGCGGGCGATGTACGACCTCTACGGCGTTCCTGCCTTCCTTGCCGCCTATAATGCCGGGCCACACCGGTTGGACGGCTATCTCGCCGGCACCACGCCGCTTTCCGATGAAACCCGGCATTACGTCGCGATGATCGCCCCGGCGATCGCCGGCACCTGGCCGAACACCCGCTCACCCGCCGAACAGCTCGCCTATAACCGCATCCCCGATGTCATCCCGCCGGGACGGCGCAACACGAGCCGATCGCTCTTCGCCTGGAACCGTAGCCAGCCACCGAGCACGCCGGCACCGGTGCAGGTTGCGAGCCGCTCCCTGATCGCGCCGGTGAGCGCCGAACCCCTGCCGCCGATCCCGTCTCCCCCCTCGCCGCCAGCATCCCAATCCAGCCTCGCCGTCGCCGATTATGTGCCGCCCGCGCCGACCACTGCCAGCCATGGCGGGTTTCATTTGATTTCTCAGGCGCTCGCCGAGCCGCTGCCGGCGCGGCGCGGCGCGACCGGAAGCGGCGAATGGGCGATCCAGGTCGGCGCCTTCGCCAGCGCGACCCAGGCACACAACGCCGCCCTCGCCGCGCGTGATGCCGCCCATCTCGCCGGCGAGCCGCATGTCGGCATGGTGCAGCAGGCGCGGGCGCGGCTCTATCGGGCGCGGCTCACCGGCCTCTCCCGCGCCGCCGCGATCGATGCGTGCGAGCGCCTGGCGCGCAGCCACGATGGCTGCATCGTGCTCTCGCCCGACGCGCAATCCTGAGCGCGGCATGTTCTGGTCGGAAGCGATCAATAGTTTTCTTCTCGCCTTCCCGGCGCTGTTCTCGATCATCAATCCGATCGGCGGCGCGTTGATTTTCCGCGAAGCGACCGCCGATCGCAGCGTTGGCGAGCGGGCGTGGATCGCCGGCCGGGTCGGCCTCTATTCCATCCTGGTCATGCTGGTCTCGCTCTGGGCAGGCACCTATCTCCTCAATTTCTTCGGCATCACGCTCGCCGCGCTCCGCATCGCCGGCGGGCTGGTGATCGCGGTCAAGGCGTGGGCGCTGCTCTCCGGCCCCGAGCACAAGCCGCAATCCGCGGAGCAGGCACCACCACCCGCGGGCGAGGCGGCCGCGGTCGCCTTTTTCCCGCTCACCATGCCGCTCACCACCGGGCCGGGCACGATCTCGGTCGCCATCGCCTTCGCCTCCGAACGGCCGCAAGGGGCATCCGCCGTAGGTGGATTTTTTCTCGGCGCCTCGCTCGCCGCCGCCGCGCTGGCGCTGGTGATTTGGGCCATGTACCGCTCCGCCGACCGGCTGATCGCCTTTCTCGGCCCGACCGGGGTTGCGACGCTGAGCCGCCTCATCGCCTTCGTTTTGCTATGCATCGGCACGCAAATCACCATCGATGGGGTTCAGGCGACGCTCAAGCCGGTGTTCGGGGCGTAACGGCAGTAGAAAGAACTTCTTTTCCTGAAGAAAAAGAAGCAAAAAGACTTTCGTCCCGTTCCCTTGGACTATCGGATCTCTTCG
>JAKAQU010000361.1 GCA_021819535.1 Pseudomonadota bacterium
ATGAGCGGCGGGACGACCTGGCGGCCGAGGCCAGGCGGGTTGCCGCTGATCTCATCCCGGTTGCCCCCCGCAGATAGGAGACGATGATGCCGACCGACGACGCCGCAGACGCCCATCGCTATCGGCTTGCGCAGGCCGAGCGCATGATCCAGGCTTGGCGCGATTACTGCGCGGCCGAGGGGCGCAGCGAGGCGATTGATATCGCCGACCCGGTGCAAGCGGCTGAGTTCGTGCGCGTGTGGCGGGCGCGGCTGGCATGGAACGAGTTTCCCGGCGGCATCAGTGGGGACGGGCGATAATTTCGCAGCGTGTCTGACTAAGGTGGCGGCCGGCGTCCGCACCTGCTGCTTCCAGACATTGTAGAGTGGGGGGTCGAAGTCGGTTGCGTGCGTCGCCTCCGCCTGCTCGGAAGATCGAAGTTTTGGCAGGTCTGCCGTTTCTTCGATTATCTGCCTGACAGCAGCCTCGGTAATGCCGACATGCTCGCCGATTTCGACATTGGTGTAGCACGCCAGCCACATGTCGAAGATGCGCCGGTCCCGCGCCTCCTTGGCGTCCTTGTCCACCCGCGAGAGCCATTCCCGGACCGTGCGCTCGGAGACGGAGAGGATGCGGGTTTGTTCAATTCCGGCAGGTCTGCCGTTTCTGAACAAAGTCTATGGCTCTCCAGGCGGCAGGTGCGCGGCGCCGGTTCTCTGGAAATCCGGCAACTCTGCCGAAATTCCAGAAACCTGCTTGATTCCGCAATTTCGGCAGATCTGCCATTTCTGTGGTTATTGGTCCGATGGCGTTTTCGCTCAGGTGAGAGGCGGCGGGTTTCAGATTTTCTGGCAGGTCTGCCGAAAAATCTGCCTCAAAATCGGTCAGGTGCGAGGCGGCGGGTTTAGCCATTTCGGCAAGGTTGCCGATTTGGCTAAAACGCGCCAAGCGATGGCGCGGCGGGGCAGCCAAGCCCATCCGTTGGCGCTATTCCGGGCCGGTGTAGGCGCTATATCTTACAGAACATAGCGCGGAGGCGGCGACGATGGCGACCAGTGGCGCAGTGATGGCGGGACGGCGGCGATCCGAGGCGGGGGACGTGCCGACCGGCATAGCCGCGCATGTCGAACTTGAGGAAGCGCGCGGCGCTAGGTTCGACCGGGATGGGCCGCGACCGTGGCAAGTGGTGACGGTTGCCATGCGGCTGCATCGGGCCGGGATCATCGACCGCGAGCAATTCGCTTGGTGCGAGCGTTATGCGCGGGCGTGCGAGATGGCGCCGTGGCGGGTGTCACGGCTGGACGGGGCAGGCGGCGCCGATGGATCGAGCGGCGTGACGCCAACGGAGCGGCAGCTTCGGGCGGCGGCGTTAGTGCGGGCGGCGCATAACGCGGCGGGCAAGGATGCGAAGCTGCTCTATGCCGCGGTGGTGAAGGGGTATCGGCTCGCGGACCTCGCCGTCCTCGGCGGCTGGCGACCGAAGGATCACGAGACGATGGCGCGCTTCACGGGGCGGACCTGGCAGCGGGTGCAAAACCGGCTGGCGATGGCGATCGAGCGATGCGCCGGCGGCATGCCGTGATTCGCGATGGATTAGCTGTTATTAATGGCTTATTCATCGCGTAATGCCAGGTATGTCTCGGCTTGACGTGGCTCCGCGCGTGACCAGTTCAGGGGTGGTATGTTCGTTTCCCATCATCGCGAGAAGCTGATCAACGCGACGATCTTCTTTGTGGCGAAGACGCGGCATTGCCATACGCTCAAGCTCAACAAATTGATGAATTTCCTTGATTTTGAGCATTACCGCCAAACCGGGCGAAGTGTCACGGGCTTCGAATACAACGCCCTTGCGATGGGGCCAGCCTCCTTCAAATTGCTCGACGAACTAAAGACCCCCACGACTGATTTCGCCGCGGCGATCACCACGCTCGACGTTCGCGGTGAATTCTCGGAGCGGATCATGCGCCGAGACCTCAAGGCCAAGGCCGAGTTTGACAAATCGTGGTTTACCAAGCGCGAGATCGATATTATGGAGCGGCTGGCCGAATATTTCGCCGAGGCGGACGGCGGCACCATGTCGGCGTTCTCGCATGACCGGAAATTGCCTTGGTTTAAGGTGTATCGGAATGGCGCGGGAGAGAATCAGCCGATACCTTATGAATTGGCGCTTGACGCTCCGATCATCGCTGACATGCCAAGCCTGCCCCGAGATGAGATCCTGGCGCGGCAAGAGGAATTCGCGGCGATTGATCGGGCGATGGTCCCGTGAAGTGGGCTATTGCCCGTGGCGATCTCGTATTATGGAAGGGATTCCAGTTCGAAGACGGCGGCGCGAGCGATAAGCTTCTGATCATCCTCGGCGCGAAGCCTGGGCAGAATCTCATCGCGCTACTCACCACGTCGAAGGCGCGCGGGCGCAAGCCAACGCCTGGGTGCATTGGTTTTGCTGACTATTTTTTTATCAGTGCTGGCGGCCGAGATAGGTTCGATCTCGACACCTGGGTTGAGACCTATCGGCCCGTCGAGATGGAGCGCAAAGAGGCCGACAGAGGCATCGCTGATGGGACAGTCACCCTTGTGCGCACGCTTCACTCAGAACTCGTGAACCAGATTCGGAATTGCCTGAAACTGTCACGTGACATCACCCCTCAGCAGGGGGCGTTGCTCGAATAGGCCGCTCGGGCGTCCTAAGCGAGCAGATAGGGGGCTTCTGTTGCTCAGCGCCCCCCGAGCCGTGTGGCGCCGTGCCGCGGAGGGTGCGGACATGCGGATACGATATAGCGTGACGCTGCGCCCCCTGCCGCCTATATGTGCCGCCTGCATAGGAGGCCGGCCATGAGCAAGCGCAACCCGATGGCGCGGGAACTCCGGTTGAATCCGCTCTATCGTGCTCGAAGGGGCAAGAGCCGCCGGGAGATCGAGCAAAGAGCCAACCGCTGGAACCGCGCCGCCAAGCATAAGCCGACGAAAGGAACGCCCGGATCA
>JAKAQU010000027.1 GCA_021819535.1 Pseudomonadota bacterium
TTCTCCGACTTCCTCCAGCACTTTCCAGCAGCGGGTGCATTTCTGGCCGTCTGCGCGGCGCACGGAGGTCAAGTTTCCAATTTGCGGCGGCAAAAATTGTGTCTTCGAGACGATTAGGACTTCGCTCCAGGCTTCCGCATCCAGAAGCGTGTCGTCGCCGTCTCCAAAAAATAATGTTACCTCCGCTTCCAGGGACGAGCCAAGTATCTTTGCGTTGCGCATGGTTTCGATGCTGACCGTTGCAACGCCGCGCCGTTCGCGGATTTTCTCCCACTTCTTCGCCAATTCCTCGTCTCGCCATGCCGCCGGTAGCTCCGGGAAAACTTCGAGATGGACGCTGGTATTTTCGCCAAAGCGGGCCTGCCAGGCCTCTTCGGCGGTGAAGCAGAGAACCGGCGCGAACCAGGCGCAGAGCGTGCGATGGAGATGATCGAGGACGGTGCGCGCGGCGCGGCGGCGGGGGCTGTCGGGGCGATCACAATAAATCGCATCCTTGCGGATGTCGAAATAGAACGCCGAGAGGTCGTTCGCGCAAAAGGTATGCAATTCGGGATAGACGCCGGTCCAGTCATGGCTTTCGACCGCCCTCCGGATGCGCGCATCGAGTTCGGTGAGGCGATGGAGGATGGTGCGTTCGAGTTCCGGCATCTCGGCGTAATCGACCCGCTCTTCCTCGGTGAAGCCGTCGAGGCAGCCGAGCAGCCAGCGGAGCGTATTGCGGATGCGGCGGTAGAGTTCCGCCTGCTGCTTGAGGATTTCGCGGCCGATGCGCAGATCCTCGGTCGTGTCCGACATCATCACCCAGAGGCGCAGAATGTCGGCGCCGTATTCCTTCATCACCTCCTGCGGCGCGGTGACGTTGCCGAGCGATTTCGACATCTTGCGCCCCTGCTCGTCGAGCACGAAGCCATGCGTCAGAACCGCTTTGAAGGGTGCCTGCCCGCGTGTTCCGACCGCTTCCAGGAGCGAGGAATGAAACCAGCCGCGATGCTGGTCGGAGCCTTCGAGATAGAGATCGGCCGGCCAGGGTAATTTCCGTGCCTCCAAAACGAAGGCATGGGTCGACCCGCTTTCGAACCAGACATCGACGATGTCCATCACCTGCTCGTAATCAGCGGGATCATAAGTTTCGCCGAGGAAGCGCGCGGGCGGCGACGAATACCAGGCATCCGCGCCTTCGGCGGCAAAGGCGTCAACGATCCGCTGCATCACCGCGGGATCGCGAAGCGGCTTGCCAGAAGTGCGATGGACGAAGACCGCGATCGGGACACCCCAGGCGCGCTGGCGCGAGATGCACCAATCGGGGCGCGCCGCGACCATCGCGCCGATGCGGTTGCGCCCCTGCTCAGGGACGAAATGGGTTTCCGCGATCGCTTTGAGCGCTTTTTCGCGGATATGCTCCGGCCCATCCATGCGGATGAACCATTGCGGGGTTGCGCGGAAAATCAGCGGCGCTTTCGAGCGCCAGGAATGGGGATAGGAGTGGGTGATCTTCTCGCGCCCTAAAAGCGCGCCGGCCTTGTGCAGTTCCTCGCACACCCGGTCGGCGGCCTTGTAGACATGCAAGCCGGCGAAGAGCGGCACCCAGGCGTTGAACGTGCCATCCGGGCCGACGGTGTCGGGCACTTCGAGCCCGTGCCGGCGGCCGAGGATGAAATCGTCATCGCCGTGCCCTGGCGCAATATGGACGAAGCCGGTGCCCTGATCGGTGGTGACGAAATCGGCGGGAAGCAGCGGGACATCGTAATCATAGCCCTGCCCGCGCAGCGGATGCGCGGCGAGAAGCCCCGCGACTTCGGCACCCTTCAGAACCCGCACCAGATGGTGGAGCGTGATGCCGGCGGCCTCGCAAAACGTCTCGACGAGCGGGAGTGCCACCAGAAGCCGCGTGCCCGGAGCGATCGCGCCCGCCTCTGCGACATGATCGGCACGGAGCAGCGCATAATCGATATCCTCGCCATAGGCGATGGCACGGTTGCCCGGCATCGTCCACGGCGTCGTCGTCCAGATCACGACCGACGCGTCGGCGAGATCACCCTTTGCCGCGATCAGCGGAAACCGCACCCAAATCGCATCGCTGACATGGTCGTGGTATTCGATTTCGGCCTCGGCGAGCGCGGTTTTTTCGACCGGGCTCCACATCACCGGGCGGAGGCCGCGATAGAGTGCTTCGTTCATCAGGAACTTGCCGATTTCGGCGACGATCGCGGCTTCGGCGGGAAAATCCATCGTCGCGTAGCGCCCGGCGAAATCGCCCTCGACACCGAGGCGACGGAATTCGGCGCCCTGCACGTCCATCCAGTGCTGGGCGTAGGCGCGGCACTCGGCGCGGAAAGCGAGGATCGGCACAGCATCCTTGTCGCGCCCGGATTTGCGATAATTCTCCTCGATCTTCCACTCGATCGGCAGCCCATGGCAGTCCCAGCCGGGAATGTAATCGGCATCAAAACCCGCCATCTGATGGGCGCGGTTGATGATGTCCTTGAGGATTTTATTGAGCGCCGTGCCGATATGAAGATTGCCGTTGGCATAAGGCGGGCCGTCATGGAGGATGAATTTCGGCCGGCCCGAAGCCCGCGATGCCGCGCGCAGCTTTTTCCACAAATCCATCGCTTCCCAGCGGGCGAGAATCTGGGGCTCGCGCTTGGGCAGATCGGCACGCATCGGAAAGCCGGTGCGTGGCAGAAATACCGTCTCGCGGTAATCCGCTTCGGGCTGGGCGGGAGAATTTTCGGTCATCATCGTCTCCGGGACGCGAAACTATGCGAAAGCGGCGAGATCGCGGTCAAGCGACGGCAGGTCGAGCGCAACCTGGGCGAGGGCCGCGCGCGCGGCGGCGGCATCGGCGGCGATCTGGGTCTTGAGCGCAGTGAGATCGGGAAATTTACGTTCCTCGCGGAGATAGGCGAGAAGGCCGACCGCGATCGTCTCTCCGTAGAGATTTTCCTCAAAATCAAAGAGATGCGCTTCCAGCCGGGTTTCCGGATCGCCGCCCAAAGTCGGCCTGCGACCGAGATTGGCGACACCGCCGAAAATACGCCCGTCCCGCAGGGCGACCCGCACCGCATAGACGCCGCGCGCTGGTTCGAGATAGCGGCCGAGCGCGAGATTGGCGGTCGGAAAACCGAGTTTGCGGCCGCGCTCATCACCATGCGCGACCACCCCCTCGATCGCGAAGAGCCGCCCGAGAAGGGCGCTCGCACGCTCGGGATAGCCATCGCGGAGAAGGCGGCGAATGCGGCTCGACGAAATCCGCCCCTCGCCATCGGCGAGCGGGGGCACGACGGAAAGACCGATGCCGAGCGCTTCCGCCCGCGCCGCCAAGAGCGCGACATCGCCACCGCGGCGATGGCCGAAGGCGAAATCCGGGCCGCAGGCGAGATGCCGCGCGCCGATCCCGCCGGCCAGCACCTCGCCGATGAAGGCCTCGGCCGAAAGATCGCTGAAAATGCGGTCGAAGCGGAGTTCATAGAGGATGCGAACCCCGCGCGCCGCGAGCAGCCGCGCCCGCATCGCGGACGACGTGAGCCGGAACGGCGGATCATCGGGGCGGAAGAATTCGCGCGGATGCGGCTCGAAAGTGAGCACGGCGAGCGGCGCCTCCGGGCGCGCGGCGTGGGCGGCGGCGATGACCTGGAGATGGCCGCGATGGACGCCGTCGAAATTGCCGAGCGCGACGCTGGCACCGCGGGCCTCGGGCGGCAGATCACGCCAGTCAGGGAAGATTTGGATCACCGTTGCGTCTCTGTTCCTCGGGGTCCTGTTGTCCTGGGCACGCCCCGCGTCTCGGCGCGGGGGCGGCGCACGGGTTTCTCTCGCCCCTTGCGAACCGCAAGGCAAGGCCCTATTCGCGTCTCCGTTACCCTGGGGCGCCCCAGGAGGCTATGGCGTATGCTATGGCAATCCGGCCGGATCGGCCCATATGCAGTCGTCGGGCCGGCGCCATCGCGGTCGTTGCCAGGCTGAAGGAAAAAGGGGCTCGTTGCATGCGGCGTCGTCTGTGGCTGCTTCTCGGGGGCTTGCTCGCGCCATGCGCCGCCGGCGCCCAGCCCATTGAGGGCCTCTATGTCTCGGGTGGCGCCGGCGCCAATCTCCTGATGAACCAGCCGTTGACCCCCTCGCCCGCGCTCGGCGCGCTCGGCGGCGGCAACCTGCAATATAATGCCGGCCCGGCCTTCGAAGGCAGTGTCGGCTACGCGTTCGGCAACGGGTTTCGGCTCGAGCTAGAGGGCGACGAGATGATGAATACGCTCTCGGCGCGCAGCGGGGCGGCGCTGCCCAGCACCGTCTCCGGCTCGACGCAGGATTATGGCGCCATGGCCAACGCCCTGTTCGATCTCGATATCGGCTCGCGCTACGTCTTCCCCTATTTCGGCGTCGGCCTTGGCTATCAATGGACCAATTTCGGCAATCTCCGCGTCGGGACGCCCGCGGCGGGCAGCGAATTCACCGGCAATGGCACGGCGGGCAGTCTCGCCGGGCAGGGAATCGTCGGCGTCTCCTTTCCCGTCCCCGGCGTGCCCGGGCTTTCCATCACCACGGAATATCGATTTCTCGGCCTGATCGGGCCGGAACATTTCGGCGCGACCCTCGGGCCGATCGGTGGCGCCGGGCACGCCATCGGCACGCAAGAGGTCTCCGATAACCTCAACCAGATGTTCATGGTCGGGCTGCGCTACGCCTTCTCGGTCAAACCGCCGCCAGCGCCCATCCCGGCGAGCGCAAGCCAGGCGCCGCCGGCCGCGCCGGCGCCGGCCCCGATGCGGAGCTATCTCGTGTTCTTCGACTGGGATCGCGCCGATCTCAGCGACCGGGCGAAGGAGATCGTCGCCGAGGCGGCGGCGAGTGCCGCCCATGTCGCCGATACAAGAATAGCGGTGAACGGCTATGCCGACCGCAGCGGCAGTGCTGCCGCCAATCAGGCGCTCTCACGCCGCCGCGCCGAGGCCGTCGCGGCCGAATTGGTGCGCGATGGCGTGGCGAAGGATGTGATCGTCATCAAAGGCTTCGGCGAGTCGCATCCGCTCGTCGCAACCGCCCCCGGCGTGCGCGAGCCACAGAACCGGCGCGTCGAGATCATCATCGGCGCCGGTGAGAATGACGCGCAAAAACCCCAGACGTAGTCACTGGACGTAATTGGCGAGCGAGAGGCTTTGGACGCTGGCGATGAGCTTGAACGACGCCTGAAGCTGCGTCTGTACCATCGTCAGGTTGGAGAGCGTGCTCGCCATATTGACATCCTGGACCGAGCTGAGCTGGGTCTGGAGGGCGGTGTTGACATTGCCGATCGTCGTGCTCGCGGCGCTGAGACTATCTTGCGTCGCGCCCAGCCCACCCTCCTCATTGGCCATGGCACTGATCGCGCCGGTGAGCGAGGTATGCACATCGTTGACGAGGCCGGTGAAGCCGGTGGCATTGGCGCTGGCCGGAGTGAGCGAGCCGATCACCGCGAGGGCATGCATGAGATCGCGCGTGTAAGAGCCGGTGGTGTAGGGGCCGGTCGAGGTGACATAGGTGTTGGCGCTGGCGAGCAGGCCGACGGAGGTGCTCTGGCCCGGCCCTACCTCGATACTCGGCTGAAAATTCGCCGGCGGCGGCGAGAGGGCGGCGGAAAACGGCGACGTGCCGCCGGCCGACGGCAGAACATTGGAACTCGCGATCCCGAGCGTGGTCGAGATGGTCGCCGCGGCGCCATTGGTCGCGAGATTGCCGACCGCGGTCTGGATTTTCGTGAAAAACGGCGAGGAGAGAATATTGCCCGGATCGGGCACCGGCGGATTGCTCGTGTCTTGCCCGGCGAAAATATAATTGCTGCCGCTTTGCGTATCGAGCAGATTGGCGACCTGTTGGAGGTCGTTCTGGGCCTGGGTCGCGAGTGTCGAGATCGAGGTGCCGGTGATGTTATCGAGCTGCGACGAGATGCCGGAAGCGATACTGCTCAACTGGTTCATCACCGTCTGGGTGATCCCGATATTGGTATTCGCCGAGGTGATATTGGCGGTGTAGGTATTGTTCTGCGCGATCTCGGCATTGAGATCGAGTGCGGTCAGCGCATTGGCGCCGAGGCCGGAATAAGTTTGCGAAACATTGCCGGAAGACGCCTGCTCGGCCAGCGTGTCGAGCTGCGTCTGGGTCGCGCTCGCCCCTTGGATGAGTTCGCCGAGCAGACCATAGGAAGAGGGGGGAAGCCCGTAATTCCCAGAAATTCCGCCACTCATCGATTATCCTTCCGTTCAGGCATACATCAGATCGCTCTGCAGCGTCGACCACATCGTCTGCACCGCTTCCATGATCCGCGCATTGGCGCCATAGGCGTTCTGCAACTGCACCATGTTCGCCATTTCGGTATTGATGTTGACGCCGGATTGGGATTTGAAGCTCGATTGCAGGCTCGATTGGAGCGCTTGCGAGTCGGTGAGATTGTTATCGATCGCGGCGATGCTGTTGGATTGCGCGCTGACGAGGGTTGACGCGAAATCGGTAATGGTCGGCGGCGAGGCATAAGGCGCGCTGAGATTGCCGAGCGCGCCAAGCCCGGTGACGTTGCTCGCCGGCTGGGAAACGCCGGATTGCACGTCCGCGCCGAAGGTGTAGTTGAGCACCCGATTGATCAGCGTCGTGAAGCCGGAGGGCCCGCCTGCCGGGTTGGGCGTGAAACCGCTGGCCCCGGTCGGACTTCCGATGATCGCGTTGGTGCCGTTGGTGACCAGGGCGGGGTTGGCGACCACCACCGGATTGACCTTTATTTCGGCAGCGAACCCGACATAGCCGGATTGCGCCGGGGTTCCGCCGCCGGCGGGGACGGTGCCGCTGCCATTGGTGAACAATGTCAGCCCCTGGGCCTGAAAGCGGCTCGCCGTGTTTTGGGCGAATTCGTCGAGCTGCGCCTGGTAGCCGGGGATCGTGGTGTCGCGCAACTGGATGTCGGCACCGATGCTGCCGCTGGTGATCTGATTGGTGACATCGACGCCGCCCATCATGATGCCGGGGATCGTTCCGGGATAGGTGGCCCCCGGGGCAAGTGTCGCACTCGATGTCGTCAGCGCCTGGCCGGGGCCGGTCGGTAGCACGAGGCCATTCTGGGTTGCCACCAGAATGCTGCCATTGGCCTGCGGGATCGCCTGCGCGCCCGTCAATTGCGAGACGGTCTGCATCGCCGCATCGCGCTGGTTCTGCAAATCGGCGACGCTCGCCCCCTGCGCGAGGCCGGAGATGATTTCGGTATTGAGCGTGCCGATGCTCGACAACGCCCCGTTGATCTCTGTGAGCGAGGAGACGATGTTGTTCTGCGCGGTTTGCGCGGCGCTCGTATAGGCGTTGCTGAGAGAATTGACGCCAGAGGCGAAATTCTGCGCATCATTCACGACGCTTTGCTGCAATGTCGCGCTGTCGGGTGTCCCGAGCAGCGTCGAAAAGGCGTTTTGCAGTGTCCCCAGCAGGCTGGAGAGATCGCCCCCCTGCCCCGGCGTGCCGAGTGCCGCATTCACCGGTTGCAGCACCGTCTGCATCTCCTGGAGCGAACTCACGTTGCCGTTCTGGGCGAGGAGATTGGATTGCAGCTGCTGATTGACGTAGCGGGTAACGGCGCCGTTCGCGACCCCCATGCCGGCGCCGCCCGAGGTCAGGCTCTGCTGCGTCTGGGTCTCGGCGGCATAGCCGGTGGTGCCGGCGTTGGCGACGTTCTGCGACATCACCGCGAAATTGGCGGTGATATTGCCGATGCCGCTATTGGCGATCACCAGCGATGTTTCGAGCCCCATCGCAATTTTCTCCGATCGCCGCCTACTGGATCATATTGATCGCGGTTTGCAGCATTTGCGACGCCGTGGTGATGGATTTCGCATTGGCGCTATAGGCCTGCTGAGCAACGATCAACTGCGTGAACTGGGTGGCGATATCCGTATTGGATTGCTCCACCGAGCCGACGACGAGGCCGCCGGCGCCGTTATTGTTGGGCGCCTGGCTGCTCGGGTTGCCGGAGCCGGCGGTCGCGGTGAAGGCCTGGCCGTTCTGGCTCTGCAATGCATCCGCGTTGTTGAACGTGGTGATCGGCACCTGTGCGATGGTCAACGACTGGCCGTTATTGTAATTGGCGACGATATTGCCGGTCGATTGGATGGAAATGCCGGTGAAGGCACCGGCGGGCACACCGTTCTGGCTGAAATTGAGCAGCGAATAGGTGGTGCCGGCATATTGGGTGACGCCGTTGGCCTGGCCGAAATTGCCGAAATTCAAGCTGATCGGCTGCGTGCCGTTACCGAAATTGGCATTCACGGTGAGCGTCGCCGGCTGCCCAGAGGTATAGGTCGAGGCGGTGGTGCCGGTGCCCGCGGTGATGCCGCTGATGGTGCCGGGGGGAGCGGCGGGGTTGCCCGCCGTGGGACCGAAATCGACCGTCGCGGTGCCGATCGTCGCCGAGGGTGAATTATTGGGCGAGGATACCGTCACCTTCCATTGACCGGGCGTTGCCGTCTGCGCCCAGTTCAGGGTCAGCGTCTGCTGTGTCCCGAGCGCGTCGTAGATCTGCACCTGAGACGACATCGGCACGCCTGCGGTCGGTGTCGCCGGCAGGTTGGCGGAAAAATCGGCGCTCGAGGTCGCGACCGGATTGAACTGCGCCTGGTTGACCTGGATTGGCGCAAGTTGATTCTGATTGGCAACGCCCGTCGCCGAATTGACCGTCCAGCCTTGCAGATATTCGCCGGCGCTGTTCACCAGATAGCCCTGGTTGTTCATCGTGAAATCGCCGGCGCGGGTATAATATTGTAGCGGGTTGAAGGTCGTCTGGCCGCTGGCATTGGTGCCGTTGGCCTCGGCGACCGAGAAAAACCCCTGGCCGGAGATCGCCATCGCCAGGGGGTCGCTGCTCTGCGCGATCGTCCCCTGTACCTCGTTCTGGTAGCTCGGCAGCGCCACCACCGAGCCCGGTTGGTTTTGCGTCGCCGTGCTGTAGGTGAGGTAGTCGACGAAATTGGTGTTCACGCCCTTATAGCCGGTGGTCTGGCTGTTGGCGATGTTCTGGCTGATATTGCCGAACGCGTCGGACTGGGAGGTGAGGCCGCTGACGGCCGTGTTCAAGGCGCCGAAGATGGACATGGTCTACCCCTTTTGCAGCTCCCGTCGGGATATGCGAGCGGAATCGCGGGAAACACGCGGGAAGCAAAAGCACGAACCGTGCCAAGCCCGCATCTGAGGACAACGCCACCGAATGGCGGAAAAATGCCGCCATTTCCCCTATCGGGCGGCATAAAACGCCACTATTCCCGACGACCCGGCAGGGTTGACCCGGCAAGCTTTGCCGCCTGCGTCAGGGGGGGCGGCTCATGGCGCGCGTCCAGCCCCCGATATCCCGAAATGCCGGCGCCTCCGCCTGATGGGAAGCCGCGGGCGCGCCGCCCAGAACTTGGCCCGGGGTTTGCACCCTATCGCTTCGGTTGCGCCGTTCCGGCCAGCCCGAGAGGTATTCATATGCCGCCCGCTGCCCTGCCATTGCCGTCCCTGCCGCTATCCCCTGCGCCGGCGCTATCGGGCGCCGGGGCATCGCCCGTCAATGGCGCCTCATCCCCCGCCGCTGCGAACGCTTCCGGCACGGCGACACCGAATTTCACCGATCACCTCGACCAGGCGCAGGCGCAGTTCCCCCCGGTCGCGGGCCAGGCGCCCGCCAATCGCGCCGCAACCCCGCCGCCGGCAAAGCAGAGCACAAGCCCCGCCAAATCCGCGTTGCCCCCGACAATGACCGAGAAGGCGAGCGGGAGCGGTCTTCCGGTCACGGCGAAAATTACCCCCCCTCCCCTCGCGCCAGCCCTCGCCACCGCCGGGGGAGAGGCTCAGAAACCCGCCGAGCCAAAGCCCGCGTCCGCCGGCAATCCCTCTCAGCAGGGCGCGTCTCAGCCGCAAGACGCATCGGCCGCGGCATCGGCTCAGCAGATTTCGGCGTCCCACACCTCCGCCAGCCCGGCATTGGCCGAGGCCGCGCCGCCCACACCTTCGGGCACCCCGGCGGCACCCTCGGTCAATGCCCTTTCCATCGCCGCGGCATGGCATCAAGACACCGCCGCGACCGCGATCGCCGCCAAAAAGCGGCAGGATAACGGAGCCAAAACGGCTTCCCCCCCGGCCTCCGGCGCGCCGGCGACATCGCAGACGGCATCCTTAGTGCCCCCATCCCTCGCTGCGGCCCCGCCTCCGCCCGCGCCCCCTCAGGCCGAAAGCGTCAGCCCCCCAGTGGTGGGAGAGATCGCCATCGGGCGGAAGCCACGCATCGTCCCGACCGCGGCCACCACCGGAAACGCCGCCGATGCCGCGCCCGCTGCCTCTGCCGGCGCCTCGGCAAGTGCTCAGGCCGCCGTGGCCGCGACCAGCGCGACCGCCGGCGCCGCCGCCGACATCGCGCCGAGCGGCACCAATCCCGTCAACGCTGCTGCGGGCAGCCATCCGGCCGCGCCCGCGGCGGCAAAATCCGCCCCGGTCGCACCCGGGCCCCAAAATGCACCGCCCACCCCACAAGCGGGCGGTGCCCCCCTCCCCCCGAGCGCCAGCGTCACCTCCCCGGCGCCGCGCGCAACAGGGGCTGTCACGACCGCAGCGGGCGCGGCATCGGGCCACACGGCAGGAAATACCGCCGTCGCCGGAAATAGCGGCGCCGGGACCAATAACGCCCTCCTCGCGGCACAGGCCAGCGCCTCCGCGCTCAGCCTGAACACCGTCCAGACCTCGCCTGCCGCGAGCCCGGCATCCGCCCCCCAGGCGGTGACCGCTCAAGTCACCAGCCAGATCGCGAGCCAGGCGCCGGCCGCCCTCGCCGCTTTTACCCAGGATCCGAATGGCGCCGCGCGGCTTACAGTGCAACTCCATCCCGAAAGCCTTGGCCAAGTACAGATCGCGCTCGTGCAACCGAAAACCGGCCCCGCCCAGGTGCAGGTTCTTGCCGAGCGCCCGGCAACCCTTGCCGCCCTGGTGCGTGATCAGGGACAATTGCAGGCCGCCCTCGATCGCGCCGGAATTCCCGGCGCCGCCGGCGGCCGAACACTGAGCTTCCACCTCGCGTCCGCCGGCGCCAGCACGCCGGCGAGCGGCCCGAACGCGACGACGACCAGCCTCGGAAGCAGTCTGGAAACCGGGTCTTCCGTCGCCAATCTGGCCAATAATGGCGCCGCCAACAGCGGCGCCGGCGACAATTCCGGCGGCCATCAGCCGCCATCCCAGACATGGGCCGGGCTTCAGGGCCGTGCGCCGTCACAGGCCGGGACCGATGCGTCCGGCGGCTCTGGCGCGTTTCTTGCTCAATCTGGTTTCGGCTCGCCGGGCCAGGGCGGCACCAGCCAGAGGGGCAGCGACCTCGCCGGCCAAGGTGGCCGCCGCGGCGCGGCAAGCAGCATTTCCGGCGGCGCCGGCGTGCTGTCGCCACTCGCCAACCCGTCCTGGTTCCGCGCCGGCCTCGATATCACCGCCTGACCCAATGCCCCGGAATAATTTTCGCCGATAGGAGTTGTTACCGCCATGAGCGCCAGTGTCTCCACCCAACAGAACAGCGCCGCCGCTTCCGCCGCCGCGGCCAAGGCGGTCGCCGCCAATGCCACCGCCGCCAGCAGCGCGACCAGTTCGAGCACCAGCGGGGGCAGCAATTCGCTCGCCTCTCTTTCGAGTAATTTCAATGATTTTTTGAATCTTTTGATGACCCAGTTGCAGAACCAGGATCCGACCAACCCGATGGACTCCAACCAATTCACCAGCGAATTGGTGCAGTTCACCGGTGTCGAGCAGCAGATCAACACCAATGGCAGCCTGACCAAGCTGATCCAGCTCACCCAGGGCGACGAAATGCTGCAGGCATCCTCGATCGTCGGCAAAACCGTCGATGTCAACACCAACCAGTTGCCGCTGCAAAATAGCAGCGCAACCTTGACCTTCACCGCTCCCGCCGCCGAGCCGGTCTCGATCGCGATCTACAATGCCGCCGGCCAGCAGGTGAACAATTACTCGCTCCAGGCGACACAAGGGGCCAATACCTGGACTTGGAACGGCCAGTCGAGCAGTGGCACGACGGTGCCGGACGGCGCTTATACGGTTGCGATTTATGGCGGCGCCAATGGCGCAACGCCGACCGCGGTGCCGTTCATCGTGCAGGGCACGGTCACCGGCGTTTCCGCCCAAACCGGTGCCGTTGATCTGCAAATGGGCGGGGTGTCGACCAGCATGGGCAATATCCAGCAGGTCGTGAACTGAGCGGCCGGGGCGGCGGGCGCGGATCAGCCGGCGGGGACGATCGGCACCAGGGTGATCCGCTTGCCCGCGGTGCCGAGTGCCACCCGCCCCGCCTTGAGCGCCAGCGCCGCCTCGCCGAACACTTCCCGGCGCCAACCGTGGAGGGCGGGAATATCGGGCGTCTCTTCGGCGGCAAGGCGCTCGATATCCTCGCTCGAGGCCAAAAGCCGGGGCGCCACGTGGTGCTCCTCGCTCCGCGCCGCGAGCAGCACCTTGAGCAGCGCGACCAGACCCGGCGAGGGGCGCGGCCCTTCGCGCGGACGCGGTGCCTCGGGAAGGGCGGAATCCGGCAAGGCGGAGACGCCGGCGATCACCGTGAGCAATCCCTGGCCGCTCTTGCCCTCGGCGAAGCCTTTCGTCACCCCCCGCGCGCGCGACAGAGCTTCCGCCGTCGTGGGGGCGGAGGCGGCGATCTCCATCAATGTCTCGTCCCGGATCAGACGCTGGCGCGGAATGTTGAGGCGCAGCACTTCGCGCTCACGCCAGGCCGCAAGAGCCTGAAGCATGGCGAGAAAGCGGCGATTCGTGCTGCGCGGGCGGAGCCGCGCCCAGGCGGTTTCCGGGTCGGCGCGATAGGTTGCGGGATCGGCGAGTGTCGCCATCTCCTCGGCGACCCAAGCTTCCCGGCCATCGCGTGCAAGACGCGAGCGCAGGCGTTCGAACACCAGGCGCAAATGCGTGACATCGGCGGCGGCATAAGCGATCTGTGCCGGCGACAGCGGCCGCACCGACCAATCGCTGAAGCGATGCGCTTTGTCGATCTGCCCCTCGCCAAGGGCGGCCACCAGCGCCTCATACCCCACCTGATCGCCGAAGCCGGCGACCATGGCGGCGATCTGGGTATCGAAGAGCGGGGTCGGCACGGCGCCGAATTTGAGCACGAAAATCTCGATATCCTGGCGCCCGGCGTGAAACACCTTCAAAATCGCGGGATTGGCGAGGAGCGCGCCGAGCGGGGCGAGATCGATACCCTCGGCCTCGGCATCGATGATCGCAACCTCGCTGGCACCAGCGACCTGAACGATACAAAGCTCCGGCCAATAGGTCCGCTCGCGCATGAATTCGGTATCGACGGTGATGAAGCTTTCACCCGCGAGGCGCGCGCAGAAAGCGGCGAGGGCATCACTCGTGGTGATGAGCTGCGGGGCGGGATGAAGCGTGCGGGACGGGCGGGACATCGGCGCCTTTTACACAAGGGGCGCGGCATGGGAAAGCGGGCTTGACAGGCGGGCGGGCGCTGGCTTGTCTGCCGCGCCCTTTCGGCCCTCGCGGGGCCGGAGATCATCGCCGAGGATCAACGCCATGCATCCCTATCGCAGCCATCATTGCGCCGAACTCAGGGCCGGCGATATCGGCACGACCGTCCGGCTTTCCGGCTGGGTGCATGCCAAGCGCGACCATGGCGGGCTGCTGTTTCTCGATCTCCGCGATCATTTCGGCCTGACGCAATGCGTGATCGCCCAGGATTCCCCTGTCTTTCCCGAGGCCGAGCGGCTGCGCGTCGAAAGCGTGATCACCATCACCGGCGAGGTGGTCGCCCGCGCGCCGGGAACCACCAATCCCAAGCTTGCGACCGGCGAGATCGAGCTTCGTGTCGCGACGCTTGAGGTGCAGTCGGCGGCCGATGTGCTGCCGATCCAGGTCGCGGGTGATGCGCAATATCCCGATGATCTTCGCCTCAAATACCGGTTTCTCGATCTCCGCCGCGAACGTGTCCATCGCAACATCATGCTGCGGAGCGCGGTCATCACCTCGATCCGTCGGCGGATGATCGCGCACGGCTTCACCGAGTTCCAGACCCCGATCCTGACCGCCTCTTCGCCGGAGGGCGCGCGCGATTTTCTGGTGCCGGCGCGGCTGCATCCGGGAAAATTCTACGCGCTGCCGCAGGCGCCGCAGCAATTCAAACAGCTCTGCATGGTCGCCGGCTTCGACCGCTATTTCCAGATCGCCCCCTGCTTCCGCGACGAGGCCTCGCGCGCCGACCGCTCGCCGGGAGAATTCTATCAACTCGATTTCGAGATGAGCTTCGTCACGCAAGAGGATGTTTTTGCGGCAATCGAGCCGGTGATCGCCGGGGTGTTCGAGGAATTTGCCGCGGGGCGCGTGGTGACACCGGCGCCGTTTCCGCGCATCCCCTA
>JAKAQU010000362.1 GCA_021819535.1 Pseudomonadota bacterium
CGAGGTCTCGGTAGCCGCGCGCCTTCACCCGCAGCACGGCGAAGCCGCTCTCGGCATTGTGGAACGTCACCCGCTCGACGATGCCGGCGAGCACTTCGCCATCGGGCCAGGGCGCTTGAGGTTCGGTCACTGCCGGCCGCCCCGGTCAGTGTGGCGCGGTCAATGCAGAACCGGGCACTGGTAGCGCTCGAGCAAGGCTCGCACCTCATCATCGCTCGCGGTCGGCGGTGTCGTGCGCTTGGCCATCGGCTCAACGTCCCTTTGGTTCGATCAACCCCCGGAACCCGTAACATACCTGCCCGAAACTCACAGTGCTCTGCTCAAACGCCGGCCTCATAACCCCGCTCCAGAACTGCCGTGCGCGCCCGTTGTTGCTCCCTCTCGGCGCCGGCCTGATAGCGAAGCGTTGAGCCTCGATCTGATTGCCGCGCCATCTGGGCGGCAAGAGTGCGTGGGGTCGACGCCTGATCCCGCCCGACGAATACCTCGGTCTGCGCGCGGGCACGCGTCATCGCAACATAGCTTGCCGCGTCCCGCCAGTGATGGGTGTGCAGGAGATAGGTTTGATCGAGGGTCTTGCCTTGGCCACGATAGATGGTGCCGGCATAGCCCAGATCGATATTGGTGAACTCCCGATTGTCGAAAACGATCTCTCGCCCCCGATCTGACCGGACGGTCATGCGTGTCCCCTCGATCGAGGCCACGGTGGCGAGCGCGCCGGCGTAGATGCCTTTGGGCTTCCATGTCCCGCGAAAGGCTATGCGATCCCCGACACCAACAGAAAGCGTCCCGCGCTCGGTTTCCAGCGTTATGCAATCCCGAACCCGGCCGCGCTCGATCTCGATCGCCTGGATGGCGTCATTCATCCGCCGCACTTCCTCGTTCGTATAGGCGAAGACGAACCGCTTCCCGCGGGCCGCCTCGGTATCGGCTTTCCAGCGTTCAAGGAGGGCGGCACGCGCTTCCTCCAGATCCTCCTGCCAGTGAATGAGCCCATGGGCTTGATAGGCGTCCAGCCCCTCGCGGAAACGCCCTTCGGCAAAATCTCGCGCCGCCTGCCGCGCCCAGTCCTGATGCTGGCGGCGTACGGTCGAGAGGGTGGCGCTGCCAATTCGTTCCCTGATGTCAGAAAACACCCCGCCACGCTCGATCGAAGCCAGCTGGCGATCATCGCCCACAAGAACAAGCTTTGCCCCTGTCTCCGCCGCAAGACGGGTCAGCCGATCGAGATGCTGGGTGCTGAGCATTGCCGCCTCGTCAACGATGACGAGCGATTTCCTGACCACCCGCGCATTGGCGTGATCCGGTGCATGGTCACGATACCAAAGCAGGGAATGAAGCGTCGTCGCGCGACCGAATCCGCTGTCCCGCAAGTCCTGAGCCACGGCATTGGTCGGCGCCAGACCAATGACCTCGTAGCCGTCCCGCTCCGCGGCCTGGCGAACCGCGGACAGGGTATGGCTCTTCCCCGTCCCGGCACGGCCTTCGAGGATCTTCAGGCTTCCCTCGCCGAGCACATGCCGCACCGCCTCGGTCTGTTCGTCGTCGAGCGTCATCTCGCGGGCGACGACCCGGATGAATCGGGTGCCGACCTCGTGGCGCCCGGATGCCGCAAGCGACGCGGCACGGGCGAGAGTTGCGCGCTCCTGTTCCCGGATCGATCGCAACGTCCAGCCGACCTCTTCCTTGGATTCCGGATCATGCAACCGGACCACGTCCGGGTGGGAGACGATGACGGCGATCATCGGGGCAGGAGAAGAGGCGCCCTTGCTGAGAAGCGCCTGGTGGATTTCACCCTCGGTAACAAAGGACTGGTTGCGCAGCAGCCCGACAAATACCGCCATGGGATCCAACTGCCTGGCCGCGGCCTTGGCAGACTCGGGGGACGACGTCGCCTCGGCCCGCGGATCTTTGCCAAGGCCTGCCACCGCCGGAAACCGCGCCGGCGCAACATTGGCGAACGCCTGCCTCAGATCCGCGGCGCGAACGCCGCCAATCCGGCGCGCAAGACTATGAACCGTCCCGGCCTGGTCCACGACGACATATTGCCGCCGCGCACCGAGCGCCGGGCGATATCCGGCTTGTTCCAGCGCCGCCAGAAAAGCATCGGCGCCGTCCGCCGCCCGCCAGAGCGCGGTGATTTCGGCTTTGACCGTCTTCGGATCGATACCGCCGCGCTCCGCGGTCTGCTGCTCGGCGTGGGAAAAGGTTCGTTCAGGGCGAGGAACACCGTCCCGCTCGGCATGCGCCCCCTGGACGCGCTCATGCCCGAACTCCCGCTCGAGCTCGCGGGCGACGATTTCATGTTGCAGATAGTTGTGGCTGTCGGCCACGGCGACCAGCGTATCAGCCCGCACCCGCCCCCACACCACATGGATATGCTCTCGCCCGAGTTTTTCATGCATCACCACGGCGCGCGGCTGACCGGTGAGCCCGAGCTTTTCTTCCAGCCGGTCGACGGCCCGCTGCCAGTGATCCATACCGAGCCGCTCATGGATCGGAACATTGATCGAGGCGTGATAGAGAGGGTTCTTGCATCGTGTTCCGGACGACAGCGCTTCCATTTCGCGCAGCGCGCGCTCCAGATCACGGGCGACGGTCCCCCGCACCTCGATGATTTCCATCCGCTCGTTCGTGTCAACGCGCTGAAGATGCGCCGCCAATTCGGGGGCGCCCGCCCGTGACCGGCCCTTGATGATCATGGCTGCCGTCCCAGCGCTGTCATGAGCGCGTCACGCAGCTCCTCGAGATCATCCTGAAGCTGAAGAAGAACCATCGGGTCCAGAAGGCGCATCTGGCCGATATTCGCCTTGTGGGCCAGCTGGTTTACATTCGAGCCGATCTTTCCAAGCTCCCCGAGAATGCGCGCCAGTTCCGCCTTGGCTGCCGGTGGCCGCGGGACGCGGCGGGGCGCTCGGGCATCGATCAGCACATCCCGGACGAACGT
>JAKAQU010000363.1 GCA_021819535.1 Pseudomonadota bacterium
CATGCCGATGAATTTTTCCGGCCGATCGGTGCTGGCGCCGAGCCTCGTGATCGAGATCGAGGAGGTGTTGGAGGCGATCAGGCAATCGGGCCGGAGATGCGGGATGAGCGCCGCATAGACCGCGCGCTTCAACTCCTCCTTCTCGCTCGTCGCTTCGATCACCAGATCGCAGGCGCCGAAGCCGGAAAAATCGCCGGCCGTCCGGATGCGCGCAAGTGCTGCGGCTTTGTCTTCGGCGGTGATCTGGCCGGATTTGATCTGGCGGTCGAGGTTGCGCGAAATCGTTTCCATGGCGCGCGTCAGGGCTTCCGGTTTCACGTCCATCATCACGACATCGAGCCCGGCGATGGCGGCGACATGGCTGATCCCGTTGCCCATCAGCCCGGCGCCGATGACGCCGATGCGGTGGATTTCCGGCACGCTCACGGGCCCCTCGCCCGGGGCGGCGCCGACACCGGTGAGGCCGACACTCATGACCGTTTCTCCAATTCCTGCGCCAGTTCCGGCAGCGCCTTGAAGAGATCGGCGACCAGGCCGTAATCGGCCACCTGGAAGATCGGCGCCTCCTCGTCCTTGTTGATGGCGACGATCACCTTGCTGTCCTTCATCCCCGCGAGATGCTGGATCGCGCCCGAAATCCCGACCGCGACGTAAAGCTCGGGGGCGACGATCTTGCCGGTCTGGCCGACCTGATAATCGTTGGGGACGAACCCGGCATCGACCGCGGCACGCGAGGCGCCGACCGCGGCATGGAGCTTGTCGGCAACGGCGTCGAGGAGATGAAAATTCTCCCCGCTCTGCATCCCGCGCCCGCCGGAGACGACGATCCGGGCCGCGGTCAGCTCCGGCCGCTCGCTTTTGGAAAGCTCGGCCGAGACGAAACGCGAGACCTCCGGCGCCGCGGCCGCCGGTGCCGCCTCGATCGGCGCCGACCCGCCCTCGGCGGCGACCGGGTCGAAACCGGTCGCGCGCACGGTGATCACTTTCTTCGCGTCCGCCGATTTCACCGTCGCCAGCGCATTACCGGCATAGATCGGGCGGACGAAGGTATCGGCATCGACCACCGCGGAAATATCGCTGATCGGCTGCACGTCGAGGAGGGCGGCGACGCGTGGCATGACGTTCTTGCCGCTCGCCGTCGCCGCGGCGAGGAGGTGGGTATAATCCGGCGCGAGCGCGACCAGGAGCGCCGCGAGCGGCTCGGCGAGACCATGGGCGTAAGAAGGCCCGTCGGCCGCGATCACCTTGGCGACCCCGGGGAGCCGGGACGCTGCCTGCGCGACCGCGCCGATCCCCTCGCCTGCGACGAGGACGTGCACCTCGCCGAGCTTTTGCGCCGCCGCGACCGCGCTTCGCGCCGGCTGCTTGATCGCCTGGCCGTCGTGTTCGAGGATGACGAGTGCGGTCATGGTCAGATCACCTTGGCTTCGTTTTTCAGCTTGTCGACGAGTTCGGCGACCGACCCCACCTTCACCCCGGCCTGGCGGCGCGGCGGCTCGGCGGTTTTGAGAACCACGAGCCGCGGCGCCGGATCGACGCCGAGCTCAGCCGGGGTCACCGTCTCGATCGGCTTCTTGCGCGCTTTCATGATGTTGGGAAGGCTCGCGTAACGCGGCTCATTGAGGCGGAGATCGGTGGTGACGATCGCCGGCAGGGTAAGCGAGACCGTCTCCAGCCCGCCATCGACCTCGCGCGTGACAATGGCGCGCCCGTCCTCGATCACGAGCCGGCTCGCGAACGTGCCCTGCGGCCAGCCGAGCAGGGCTGCCAGCATCTGGCCGGTCGCGTTCATGTCGTCATCGATCGCCTGCTTGCCGAGAATGACGAGCTTCGGGTCTTCCTTGGCGACGATCGCCTTCAGGAGTTTCGCGACCGCGAGCGGCTGCAATTCGACGTCGGTCTCGACCAGGATGCCGCGATCGGCCCCCATCGCCAGCGCCGTGCGGATGGTCTCGGCGCAGGCGGCAACGCCCATGGAGACCGCGACGATCTCGTCCGCGACCCCCTTTTCCTTGAGCCGGACGGCTTCCTCGACGGCGATCTCATCGAACGGGTTCATCGACATTTTGACGCCCGCGGTCTCGACACCGCTGCCGTCGCTCCGCACCCGCACCTTGACGTTGTAATCCACCACCCGCTTGACGGGGACGAGAAGTTTCATCGGCGTTGCATTCCCCCTGAATCCGTGCCCGAAATTAGGCAGCGCCCCCGGCGCGTGTCAAACCGGCGCGAGCGTCAGGAACGGCCGAGACCGAGCAGGATCGCGAGCACGAGAAGGGCTATCGCCTGAAGCAGAACCCGCCAGCGCATCAGCCGGTTGGAGCGCCGCGGATCGCCGCCGCGAGCAACCCCGATCACCCCGAGCAGCAAAACGCCGAGCACGCCGGCCATGACCAGAACGAGAAAAAACGACAATGCCGCCCGCATCCCGATGACATAGCGCGCGCGATGCCACCCGCACACCCCTTGCGCGGAAAAACCTCGAACGCCATCTTGATTCGGGCCCAATATGATATCGGGCTGGCGAGCCAGGCGATGATATGGGAGGGTGGCCGCCGGCGCGCGCCGCTTGCGCAGCGGATTTCATTCCTGATAGGAGATGGTCATGACGCCGACACAGCCGACGCTGGAGGCCGTTTTCACCGCCGAGGTCACGATCGGCGCCGCGATCGAGGCCGGAAGCGTCGGGGCGGTCAGGCGGCGCATCATCCCGATCCTCGGCGGGATGGTGCGCGGGCCGCGCCTGGTCGGCGAGGTGCTGACGCTCGGCGCCGACTGGCAAGTGATCGAGGATAGCGGCGCCGTCACCCACCTCGTCGCCCGCTATGACCGCATGTCCGTGCCGATGAAAGTGGCTCGTCCCATACTGCGCGACCAGCGAGGGTTGCTCGCATGGGGCGAGCCTTTCCTCAGCGCAGGAGACGAGCCG
>JAKAQU010000364.1 GCA_021819535.1 Pseudomonadota bacterium
TTCCGATCTGAACATCGCGACAGTGAGGATGGTGAGAATGTTGTTCAGCTGCAGGAATCCTGGCCGCACCAGCGCGCCGAGAAGAAACAGCGCGGTCGCCGCGGCAAAGGCGTAAACCACCCGCCGCCCGGTCGGAGAGAGCGCGGCGAATGCTGCCCGTCGCCTCGGATCACCGTTCATGCTTTGCCCCGTCGCGCGCGCACCAACCGCCCGAGACCCTCGGCGAGCACCACCGCGATCACCAGGAACGCGCCTTCATAGAAAGATTGATAGAGCGGATCGATATGAGAAAAAAACAAAATATTGACGATCATGGTGGTGACGAAGGCGCCGAAAATGGCGCCGACGGCGCTGCCACGCCCGCCGAACAGGCTGACCCCGCCGAGCACCACGGCGACGATCGAGGTCAGGGTATAGCCGTTGCCGGTGGTGGCGTCCCCGGCGGTCGCCTGGGCGGCGAGAAAAAGCCCGCCGCCGGCGGCGATGAGGCCGGCGAGCGTATAGGCGAGGAGCTTGGTGCGCACCGGATCGATGCCGTTCGCCGCCGCCGCCCCTTCGTCATTGCCGATGGCGACGATCGCGATACCCCATTGGCTGCGGCGGAGCCCGAACCAGAAGAGAGCGAGCGCCAGAACGTAAAGAAGGGCGTAGGGCGCGCTGGTATTGACCAGAAGCGCGGTATAGGCTTCGGGGATGCTGCCGCCCGGCTGGGGCAGGATGCGGATCGCCAATCCCTGGAAAATCGCGAGCGTCGCCAAAGTCACCAAAATCGGCTGCAACCGGCCATAGGCGATGAGTAAACCGTTGACGAAACCGAGGGCAGCACCCGCGAGCAGGATCAGCGCCGAGGCGACGACCATCGTCAGGGCAGTGTTCCCGAGATAGAGGGCCGCCAGCGCGTTGGTGAGATCGATGATGCCGCCGATCGAAAGATCGAGCCCGCGCGTCATGACGACGATGCTTTGCGCAAGGGCCGCGAGCGCCAGCGGCATCGTGGTGTTGACGCTGGTCGTGATTTCGAATCCGCCGGGAAGCCGGCTCTGGGTTGCGGCGTAAAGCGCGCAATAGGCGATCACCGAGACGACGAGGAGGACGATGACGAGGGCGAGCCCGAGATGGCGTGCGAGCGCCTGCGCTAGCCTCCTTCCGGGTTGCGGCATCAGGCGGCCTCCCGCTCACGCATCGCCGCGGCGACGATGCGCTCGGCGGTGAGGCCGGCTGCCGGAAGCTCGGCGGCGATCCGGCCCTCGCGCAGCACCAGCACGCGATGGGCGAGATGGGCCAACTCCTCGGCATCCGAGGAATAATAGAGAATGGCCCGCCCCTCGCGCGCGAGCGCCGTCATCAATTCGTAGATCTCGTGCTTGGTCGCGACATCGACGCCGCGCGTCACGTCGTAGAACAGCAGCACCTCGCTCGCGGTGAGCAGCCAGCGCCCGAGCAGCACTTTTTGCTGATTGCCGCCGGAAAGTGCGCCGACCGGAGCGGCCGCATGCGGGGTGCGTACCTTGAGCCGCGCGATCATCGCCGCGGCCGCCGCGCGGATCTTTCGCCGCCGGAGGACGCCGAGCCGGCTCAGCCGCCCGAGTACCGCGAGCGTCAGATTGTCGCGCACCGAGAGCGGCAGCAACAATCCCTCGGTCTTGCGGTCCTCGGGCACGAGCGCGATGCCGGCCGCGATCGCCTGGCGCGGCGAGCGCGGGCGGATTTCCCGCCCCTCGCGCCAGATCCGCCCGCCGCGCGCCGCCATCGCGCCGAACAGGATCAGGAACAATTCGCGATGTCCGTGCCCGGCGAGGCCGCCGATGCCGAGAATTTCGCCGCGATGAAGGGTGAACGAGGCCGCGGCGAGCCGTCCGCCGGCGAGGCCGGAGAGCGTCAGTGCCGGGGTTTCCGCTGGAAGCGGCGGGCGTTGCGGATAAAGCGCCTCGACGCGCGCGCCGGTCATCAGCGCGACCGCTTCGTCTTCGGCGAGCGCGGTGAAGCTTCCGACATCGCGGCCGCCGCGAAAGACGGTGATGCGATCGGCGATGGCGGCGATCTCGTGCCAGCGATGCGAGGTGAACACCACCGTCCGCCCGGCGTCGCGCAGTTTGCGCACCTCGCCGAACAGCCATGCCGTCTCGCGCTCCATCAAGGCCGAGGTCGGTTCGTCGAGCAGGAGGATGTTTGGGTCGTGCGAAAGGGCGCGCACGATCTCGATCACTTGCCGCGCGGCGAGCGGCAGATCCTCGATCAGGGCCGAGGGATCGATATCGGTGATGCCGAAGCGGGCGAACACGGCCTCGGCCGCGCTGCGCAAGCGGCGTTCGCTGGTGAGGCCGAAGATGCCGCGCGGCTCGCGCCGGAGCAGGAGGTTTTCGGCGACACTCATCGCTGAAAGCAGCGTCAATTCCTGAAACACCGTCCAGCAGCCGAGCCGGTGCGCCGCCGCCGCGTTGCGGAGCGCGATCGGCGCGCCGTGCAAAGCGATCCTGCCCCGATCCGGGCGGAGCCGGCCGCCGAGGAGCTTGATCAGCGTCGATTTGCCGGCCCCGTTCTCGCCGACCAGCGCATGCACCTCGCCGGGGAAAGCGCTGAACGAGGCCTCGTTCAGCGCGTGCACCCCGCCGAAGCTTTTGCTGAGCGAAATGGCATCGAGGCTCGCGACGGAGCGAGGCGCGGCCTCCGTCATACCGCCGGAAGATTGACGGCGAGTTGCCCGCCGCAGGCTTTGCCATCGAGCGCGGCATCGACGCAGATCTTCACGGTCGCGTGCGGGCCGGCATCGGTGAAATCGGCAAAGAAGCTGTCGGGAAGATCGGGGAACACCGTTTCGCCGGACTTTACCGTCTCGCTGGTCACATAGGGGAAGGGAATGGTGATGTCCCGCTTCGGATAATCGCCCTTGAGCGCGCGGCGCGCGAGTTCGAGCGAAAT
>JAKAQU010000028.1 GCA_021819535.1 Pseudomonadota bacterium
AGGCCGTGTCGATGATGGTGAAAGACGCCATTGATGAAAGGGCCACAATCGTTACCCAAAAAATTAATAATTTCAATATAAAATTAGTTTTTGGAAAACGGTGTGGTCAAAAATTTTTTTACCCGGCGGCGCCTTCACTCCGCCGCCGACAGGGTCAGGAGCAATTCGGCGCCGTAGCGCTGCAATTTGGCGGCGCCGACGCCGCGGATCTGCGCAAGAGCGGTGAGGCTTTCGGGCCGCTGCGAGGCGATCTCGTGCAGCGTCGCGTCATGAAAAATGAGATAGGGCGGAAGATTTTGGGCGTCGGCCATCTGCTTGCGCCAGGCGCGAAGCCGGGCGAACAGGGTATCGTTGTGGCACTCGGGCTGGGGCACGGGTAGGCGCTCGGCCCGCACGGCCGCCCGCGGGACAAAGATGCGAAGTGATCGCTCGCCGCGCAGAAACGGCCGTGCCGCGTCGGCATCGAGGGCGAGTGTGGCATAGGTTTCCGCCATCGTGAGCGCCCCCTCGACGAGGAGCGCCCGCCCGACGCTGTGCCAGAATGCCGCCGTCTGGTCGGCGCCGATGCCGAACAACGCCAGGCGATCATGCTCATGCCGGCGCACGGCCTCGCTCGCCTCGCCGCGCAGCACTGAGACGACATGGCGCAGACCGAAGCGCTGGCCGGTGCGATAGACGGCGGAGAGGAATTGCTGGGCAGCCACCCCCGCCTCCAGCGTCGGGCGCGGCGCGAGGCAGTTGTCGCAATGCCCGCAGGGTGCCTCGAGGCGCTCATCGAAACAGGCGAGGAGCGCCTCCGTGCGGCAGCCGCCGGTCTCGGCGAGGCCGATCATGGTCTCGAGCCGCGCGCGCCATGTCGAAATCTGGCTTTCCGGCGCCTGCGAGCGGGCAAGAAAATGGCGGGCGCGCGCGATGTCCTCGATCCCGTAGAGCAGCAGCGCCTCGGCATTCTCGCCATCGCGGCCGGCGCGGCCGATCTGCTGGTAATAGGATTCGGGGCTGTCGGGCATGTCGAGATGGGCGACGAAGCGCACATCCGGCCGGTCGATCCCCATGCCGAACGCGATCGTCGCCACCACCACCACCGCGTCTCCGGCGCGAAAGCGCCTGAGCGCGAGATGCTTGTCCTCGCGCGCGAGCCCGGCGTGAAAGGCGATGGCATCGGCGCCATCGGCGCGAAGTCTCGCCGCGATCTGCTCGGTGCGGGCGCGCGAGCCACAATAGACGATGCCGCTCGCCCCGCGGTGGCGGGCGAGCAACGCGGCGAGATCGGCGCGCGGGCGCAGCTTTGGGCTCGCGGCGAGAAAGAGATTGGGGCGGTGAAAACTCGCGACGAAAACGCGCGCCTCCGGCATCGCGAGGCTCGCCAGAATATCGGCACGGGTGCGGCGGTCGGCGGTCGCGGTGAGCGCGATGCGGGGGACGCCGGGAAAGCGTGTCGCGAGGGCGGCGAGTGCCCGGTATTCGGGACGGAAATCATGCCCCCATTGCGAGACGCAATGCGCCTCGTCGATCGCGAACAGCGCGATCTTGCGGGGGTCGAGCCGCTCGATCAGCCCGCCGAGCAGCCGCTCGGGCGAAACGTAGAGGAGATCGAGCCGCCCCTCTGCGAGGGCGGATGCGGTCTCGCGTGCTTCTCCGGGATCGCGTTCGGAATGGAGTGCTCGGGCCGCGATGCCGAGTTCGCGGAGTGCCGCGACCTGGTCATCCATCAAGGCGATCAGCGGCGAGACGACGATGGCGGTGCCGGGGCGGCAAAGTGCCGGCACCTGATAGCAAAGGCTCTTGCCGCCCCCGGTCGGCATGAGGACGAGGGCATCGCCACCGCCGACGACGTGATGCACAGCCGCCTCCTGAAGGCCGCGAAACTGCGCGAAGCCAAAGACGCGGCGGAGGATCGTTGACGGCGAATCGGTAGGCATCGCGCCGATTTCGCCAGGACATCGCCCTCCCGGCAACCCCGCGATTTGCGGTCTCGGCCGGCATTGGCGAAATTTCGCGCCACCCGCCCGCGAGGGCGCTATGCTGGCCGGAAAATGCACGGGAAAATGCACGGGAAAACGCAAGGAGGACGCCATGCCGCATGCCCGCACCGAAGATGGCATCAATCTGCATTATGAGGAGACCGGCGAGGGGGCGCCGATCGTCTTCGTTCATGAATTCGCCGGCGATTGCCGCGCCTGGGAGCCGCAATTGCGCCATTTCGGCCAGCGCTATCGCGCCATCGCCTTCAACGCCCGCGGGTATCCGCCGTCCGACGTGCCGGCCGAGCCGGCGCTTTACTCGCAAGCGCACGCGGTTGCCGATATCGTCGCCGTGCTCGATCATCTCGGTCTCGCCCGGGCGCATATCGTCGGCCTCTCGATGGGCGGGTTCGCGACGCTGCATTTCGGCTTCACCCACCCCCATCGCGCCCTGTCGCTGACCGTCGCCGGCTGCGGCTATGGGGCCGAGCCGGAGCTGCGCGCGTCGTTCCAGGCCGAGGCCGAGGCGACGGCGGCGTTCTTGCGGCACGAAACGATGGCCGATTTCGCCGCCAAATACGGCGACGGGCCGACCCGGGTGCAGTTCGCCCGCAAGGATCCGCGCGGCTTCACCCAATTCCGCGCGATGCTCGCCGAACATTCGGCGCTCGGTTCAGCCAACACCCAGCTCGGCGTGCAGCGTGCCCGTCCCTCGCTCTATGACCTCACGGACGCGATGGCGCGGCTCGATGTCCCAACTCTGATCCTGACCGGCGACGAGGATTGGCCCTGCCTCAACCCCGCTCTTCTGATGAAGCGCACCATCCCGAGTGCGGCGCTCGCGGTGATGCCGAATTGCGGCCACACCATCAATCTTGAGGATCCCGACCAGTTCAACCGCATCGTCGGCGATTTCCTGGCGCAGGTCGAAGCCGGGCGCTGGCCGATGCGTGATCCACGCGCGCTCGGGCGTTCGGCCACCGGCATGCTGGAGCGACGGAAATGATTGCGAAGCGGGCGGGTGGCGGCTATATCTAAGCGCAGGATTTGCGAGTGATTCGCAATAAGCCGTTCAGGAGACGCCTGACGCCATGCCCGATTTCGATACCGATAGCGTTCCTGGCCCGGAGCAGCGGATCAGCCGGCGCTGCGAACGCGCGGTGGTGACCGCCTATCGCGAACTGCGCGGCTTTGGCACCCCCGATCCCGAGGCGTTCCGCGCCTGCACCACGCTCTATCGCATCCACCACCCGGAGGCGACGCTGAACGAGGCGCGGCGCCTGGTCGCGGAATGGGTCGATCATCACGTCATCCGCCATGGCAGCGGCCCGACCCCTGGCTGCGGTTGCGCCTGAAGGCTTGATCGTTACGGAAAAATTCCGCAGCGAGCCCGCGCGGCCTGAGGGCGCGTCAAAAAATAAAGGCGTTCTATCAGTGGTAAGGATAGGCAGTGGTAAGGGCAGGAGCTTTGCCCCTGCACCCCACCAAAGGCATTGCCTTTGGAAACCTTCCCAAAAATGCGAGTCTGGATTGCGGGTCTGGGGCCGCTTGTGCCCTGGCCTCGTTTTGACGCGTTGGTTTCCCCACAATCCCTGAGCCATACTTCCCCGCCACGCGCCAAAGACCGATCGCGCGCTAATTTGTCCCGGGTGGCGGCGGCGGGATGGTCGGCGGATGGGTTTTTTCCTCGTTCAGCAATTGCTGGTCGAGATTTTGCAATTCCTTGTTGATGTCGCGCTCACGCGCCGTGTCTGGGGCGACGCCGGACTCGTGTTCCTTGGCGGTGACATTGCCTTCGGTCGGCTGATGAGGGAGCGAATCCCAGATATTGCCGATCCGCGATGGCGCCTCGGCGCTATCCGCTTGCGCGAACGCGGCGCCGGGGGCAAGGGCGAGCAAGGCCACAAACAGCATGCCGGATGCGGACAAATTCAGCGAAAAGCGGGCATTCGAAACCATTTTCGTGCAACGCTGTCTGAGATCGGCGAAGTGGCAAGCCTACATCCTGGGCGCTGCCCGTTCAATGACCGGACATCAAGTCAGAGCCGCCAGAATCGCCGTCGCCGTCGCCACCGCCGCCATCGAGCACGGCGCTGCCTCGGTCATCGAGCAGGTTGCCGCCGGAAAATCCGCGCAAGACGTCTTTGGGAAGCGGCGGCGAGGCCGGGACGCAGGTCGTGCCGTTGAGCGCCGCGGCGCCGAGATTGACCGCGGCGAAGCCGCCGCCGGGAAGGGCGGGGAACACCGTCATGGGCGGTGTCTGGCTATCGCCGCTGCCTGGCGCAGCTTGGGTCGTGCTCGCCGGACAATCGGCGGGGGCAACCGGCGGTTCACCCGCATGAACCGCGAGGGGAGCGAGCAGCAGCAAAGCGAAGAAGCCCCGTTTCATGCGATGCCCCGTTTCATGCGGTGAACGTGCCAAAAAATTCCTAAGGGTGGGTTAGCGCGAGCAGAACCGGTTCGAACACCAGGGTTGAGATCAGAGTGCAGGAGAGGCTGAGCAACAGCAGCAGCCCGAGGCTCGCCGTGCCGGGATGGTGGGAGAGCGCAAGTGTGCCGAAGGCGCTCGCGGTGGTGAAGGCAGAGAACAAAATGGCGCGTGCGGTCGCACTGCCGAGGAACCGGCTCGCCCCCTCCCGCCAATTCATCACGAAATAGATGTTGAACGAGACGCCAACCCCGAGGAGCAGCGGAAGTGCTATGATGTTGGCAAAATTCAGCACCATGCCGGCAAGCCGCATCGCCACCACCGTCAGCAGTGCCGAGAGCAGCAAAGGGGCCAGCACCAAGGCGACGTGACGCGGCTTGCGCAGTGCCAGGAGCAGGATAAGCGTGATCGCCGCGAGCGCGCCGGCCACGGCACGCGTGAAGGCGGCGATGATGGTGCGGCTCGACTCGACGATCAGCACCGCTGTTCCAACCGCATCCGGCGCTTCCGCGCGCACGGATGCAACGAAATCGGCGAGCCCCGTTGCGGCCCGCCCTTTTGGCCTGGCCAGCGCCTGAACCCGCACCTCACCCTTTGCCGTCTGCCAGTCGCGCGTGATTTCGGGCGGCAGGTCGGCGCGCGTCACCGCCCGCGCCGAGAGGGCGAGGCGAAGCCGCGCCAACTCCTCGGGCAGAAAGCGGGTCAGGGCCGCATTCATGGCCACGAGCCGCGCCTCGGGCGCGGTCGCGAGGGTGGCGAGATCGGCATCGATTTGCACCAGCGGATGATCGGGCGGCAGTTTCGCGCAGGCCGGGGCGAGGGCACTCCTCGCGGTTGTGATCGCAAGCCGGATTTGATCCGGTGTCACAGGGGCGGTCTCGCGCGGGGCGAGCGTCGTCGCGAGGAGGGCTCTCGCATCTTCGATCAGGACGAGTTTAGCCGGCTGGTCCGCGGGTACGAAGCGGTCGAGGGTGAGCACGTCGGAAACCAGCGGCAATTCATCGAGCTTTGCGGCAAGCCGATCCGCATCCTCGGCGCTCGGGGTCAGGATATCGGCGCTGATCGGGTTGGTGAGGGGGTCGTCCATGAGATCGGCGAGCGTTCGCATCGCCTCGCCATGCGGATCCTTGGTGTGCAGCGGGTCGGAATCGAAGCGGAGATGCGGCAGCAGAAAGACGCCCAAAAGGGCGAGCCCGCCGAATACCGCGAAAAGGGGCGCACGATGGCGGCGGAGCCGGGTTTCGAGCGCATCCCCCGCGACGAAGCCGATTTCGCGTGTCTCGCCGGGCGGCTGGGCGAGGGTGAGAAAAGCGGGCAGAAACAGAAGGGTGCAACCAAACGCGATGATCATGCCGGTCCCGGCGATCAGGCCGAGCTCGGCAACACCCGCGAAGGATGTCGGAACGAAAGCGTAAAATCCGGCGGCGATGGCGAGGGCGGCGATCAGAATTTGCCGCCCGGCGGCACGCGCCGTCGCCGCCAGGGCGGTGGCGAGATCGGCGGTCATATGCCGCGCCTCACGATAGCGGACGGCGAATTGAATGGCGAAATCGACCGCGATGCCGACGAAAAGAATGGCGAAGGCGAGCGAGACCAGATTGAGCGTGCCGACGGCGATTGCGGCGAAGCCGAGCGTGAGCGCGAGGCCAAGCGCAAGCGTTGCGAGAATGGGAAGGATCAGGCGCAAGCTCCGCACCGCGAGCACCAGCCAGAGCGTGATGAGGGCGAGGCTGCCGAGCGTTCCCCACAGCATGCCCTGGGCGAGGGAGGAAAACTCCTCGTCATCGAGGGCGACATCGCCGGTGAGGCGGACATGCGCGGAGCCGTTGGCAACGAACTCGGTGCGCGCGGCGGCGGCACGGATCGCGTTGCTCGCGGCGGCACCGGGGGCGAGTGCTCCGTAATCGAGAACGGGCTTGACTAGGATGAAGCGATAGCGCCCGGCGAGATCGGTCATTTTCTCGCCGCCGATCAAGCGTTGCCAGGAAAGCGGCGCCGCCTCGCCGCGCACGGCTGCGGCCAGTACCGCGTGAAAATTCGTCAGTGCCGGGAGATAGGGGGTGAGATCGGCCTCTCCTTGCGTGACACCGACGCCGATCAGGGCGAGTGCCGCGAACAGGCCGCGCGCCGAGGGATCGGCGGCGAGTTGGCCGAGAAAGGGTTGGGCATCGACGATCTTGTCGAGGAGGGTTCCGAGTTCGTCCCGGCCGAGGAAGAGAAACCCCTCGCGGGCGAAAAACGGCAGGGCGTCAGGGCGGACGACGCTCTTGAAATGCCGGTGATCGGCCGCGAGCGCCGCCGCCAGCGCCGCCGCCGTCGCGTCGGCTTCCTCGGGGATATCGGCGTCGATCACCACCACCAGAAGATTGGTGAGCGAGGGGAGGGCGCGGTCGAAGAAGACCTGGTGCTGGCGCCAGGGGAGGGTGGGTGCGAAGAGGTCATCGGGGTTGGTATCGACGCCGAGATGGCGCGCGGCCAATCCCACGGCGAGTGCTGCGAGGAGCGCGCCGAGGAGCGAGACGAAAACGGCGCGGCGGCGGCCGATATCGACCGTCCCGGCGAGCAGGTGTGCGAGCATCGGGCTTCTCATCCGAATGGGTGCGCGGTTTCCCTAGCAGAGGGACGGATCGAGGACCAATTCCGGCGGTTCGTGCCATTCCCCCCTGTTCCGCGCACCAATGAGCGGGCATATAGTCCGCGCCAGGGGGGTGAATCGCGGCTTATCCCGGTTTTGTGATCAAAAAACGCCATCACGCACTGGCGGGTAAATATCACGTATTTATAAGGCACGATCTGGAGCAGGGAGGGGGGAATAAGTTTCATGAATTGGGGCGCGCAAAATATATTTTGCCGAAACGAATCGGAGATTTGGCCGAATTTTTTTATTGTCGGGGCGGCCAAGGCGGGCACCACGTCACTTTATTCCTATCTTCGCCAGCATCCCGAGATTTTCATGCCGGAGGATGTCAAGGAGCCGCATTATTTCGCCCAGGTCCGCCCGACCCGCGCCCAGCGCTACGCCTCGCCGGTCTTCGTCTCCGACCGCGATACCTATCTTCGCCTGTTTCGTGGGGTCCGGGGCCGCCGCGCGATCGGCGAGGCGAGCCCGTCCTATCTCTGGTGCGAAGAGGCGCCGGCGCGCATCAAAGCCGTGGTGCCGGAGGCCCGCATCATCGTCATGCTGCGCGACCCGATCGAGCGCGCTTATTCGCACTATCTGATGGATTTCCGCGAGGGCATGCAGCATCTGCCGTTCTTCGAAGCCCTCAAGGAGGATTGGCACCGCGCCGAAAAAGGCTGGGCGGTGTCCAATCTCTATGTCGAACTCGGCTGTTACGCGCCCCAGATCGATCGCTATTTGCGTCTGTTCGGCGAGGACCGCGTCCATATCCTGTTCCATGACGATCTCCGCCGCCTGGCCGCGGGCGATCGCCGCGTGCTCGCCGATGTTCTCCGCTTTCTCGATGTCGATGTCGCGGCGCTAGAACGCATCGATACCACGCGGATCGAAAATGGCTTCGCTGCCCCGCGATCGGAATGGGCGCGGCGCATCGCCGGCGCGCCCTGGGCGCGCTGGATCGGCAATACGTTTCTGCCGCACAGTATCGGCGTTGGGATTTTCAACCGCTTTTTCGTCAGGCAAAGCGTGCCGCCGCCGCCCATGGACCCGCGCGCCCGAGCGTGGCTCACGGAACTGCTGGAGCCGGAAATCCGCGCCGTCGAGACCCTGCTCGGACGCCATCTGCCGCAATTGCGCCGCCATAACGGCCTCTCGCAGGAGCGAGCACTTTGATCGCCCAACCATAACCCTCGGTGACAGAAGTTCCCACGCTATTAACCGCGCCGGGCGCCGATTTGCGCAAGCTTCGCGCCAGGCCCGACCCGAAACCCGCGCCCATTCGCCATGGGTTGCGCGGCCTCGGGCTCGCCTTCCTGCTGCTGCTTGCTGGCTGCGCCGGGATGAGCCCCGCGCAGCGGGCCGCCGAGCCATTATTTCTTCCCGAATACGATCTTGGCGCGCATGGCCGTAAAAGCTGGTACGACCGTGTCGCGGAAACCAATCCCGGCCATATCGACATGCAGATTCTGCCCGCTTTTCGTGCGGCGCCGCCACGCCGGATCGCGGTCTTGCCGTTCGTCGATCGCGGTTCCGGCAATTACGTGCTCGATAAGGTGGCACTCACTCTCCGCGATAAAAAAAGCCTCGCCGATTGGCGCTGGACCGATGCCAATCGCCTGCGCCGGGTGGTCGACGGATTTTTGAGCGCCCGCGAATTCGTCACCGTGCCGGTGTCCGATATCGATGCCGTGCTCGCCCGCCACGGCATCGACGACGATGCCAAGCTCGCCCGCGTCCCGCCGCAGACCTTGGCGCAATGGCTCAACGTCGATGCCGTGGTCTATGGCGAGGTCGAGCATTACGAGGTCTATTATCTGTTTCTGGTGGCGGGCTGGGAGGTCACGCTCAAGATCGCCATGGCCTCCCGCGATACTGGCGAGACCCTGCTCCACGGCGAGGGCACGGAATACAAGCTTGAAGTGCGCCCGGCGGTTGCGGGGCGCGATATCGGCATCAACTCACTGCTCGATCTCACCGATCTCCGCGATGTCGATTTGCGGCGCGACGAGGAGGAGGTCAGCCGCGAGCTGATCCTGAGAATCCCGGCAGACGACGCCAAGACCGGCCTCTCGCCCCCCTTGCTGGCGACGCCCGCGGCGGCACTTCCGCCCACGGCCGAACCGCCGGCAACGCCAGTGCCGGCAACGCCCCTGCCGCTGCTGGCCAAGCCCACCACCATCGCGCAGGCGACCGGGTATGGCATGGCGGGCATGCCGGACGAGACTTTCTTCCTGCCCGAGCACGATCTCGACGGGCATGGGCGGAAGACGATGTTCGATCGTTTGCTGGAGACCGATCCCGAGAGCTTCGCCCCGCATATCGCCGCCGATTACTGCGCCAAGGCGCCGCATCGCATCGCTGTCCTGCCTTTCGCCTATGAGGGCTCGGGCAATCTCATCGTCGATGGCGTGCCGGTGACGCTCCGCAGCCAGGATGCGCGCGCGCGCTGGCGCTGGACCTATGCCAACCGGGTGCGTGAAACCTTCACCGCCTTTCTCGCTCAGCGCGAATTTTCCGTCGTGCCGATCCCCGAAATCGATGCCGCTCTCGCCGCGCACGGTATCACCACCATCGGCGCGCTGGAGGCGGTCTCGCCGGCACAACTCGGCGCATGGCTCGGCGCCGATACGCTGATCCGCGGCGACGTCACCGCCTATCAGGGGATCTATGCCTTTCTCGTCGGCGGCTGGCGGGTCGGGTGGCGGATGGACATGGAACGCGCGACCGATAATGACAACGCGCTGATGGACATCTCCGGCGGGCGCTACGCGGTCGCGGTGCAGCTCGCTTTGGTGCCGATCGACCTTTATATCGATTCCGGCTTGAGCCTGCTCAAGCTGCGCGATGTGCGGCTACGTCGCGCCGAGGAGGAGGTCGCCCGCGAATTCGTGCTCCGCATTCCGCGTTGCCCGGAGGCCAAGGCAGAGGCCAAGCCGCCGCTCGCCGATCCGCCCGGCCCGCAGGCGGCGCGGTGAGCGGCTCGGCCGCCGCGTTCACCCTCTGGTAAGGGCGGGCTGGCATGATCGCGCCATGCGCAGTGATTTCCTCGCCTCGCTCGGCCAGCTCAACGAAATGCTCGCCGAGACCCCGGTTGCCAGCGTGGCTGGCAAGGTGCGTGGGGTTTCCGGCCTCACGGTCGAGATTTCCGGCCTTTCCTATCATGCCGCGATCAGCCAGCGGGTTGCCATTCACGGCGCCGGGGAGCGGGTCATCCCGGCCGAAATCCTGGCGTTTTCGGACAATAACCAGAAGGCGATGACGCTCGGCCATACTGAGCGTATCCGTGCCGGGATGGAGGCCCGGATCGAGGCCAGCGCCCGGGCGCTGGCCTCGGGCGACGCCGAGCCCTTCGCCGATCGTGGCGGGCTGATGGTCTCCGATGGCTGGCTCGGCCGGGTCATCGATCCGTTCGGCGCGCCGCTCGACGGCCGTGGCTATCTCCCCGCCGGGGCGAGCCGCCGTTTGCTGCGCGCGGCCCCGCCCACGGCGACCGCGCGGGCGCGGCTCGGCGGGCGGCTCGATCTCGGCGTGCGGGTGCTCAACACTTTCACCACGGCCGCGATCGGCCAGCGCCTCGGCTTGTTTGCGGCAAGCGGTGTCGGCAAATCGACCCTGCTGTCGATGGTCGCCCGCCATACCGAATGCGATGTCGTCGTCTTGGCGCTGATTGGCGAGCGTGGGCGGGAGGTGCGCGAGTTCATCGAGGAGCATCTGGGGGCGGCGAAAATGGCGCGGAGCGTCGTCGTCGTCGCGACCTCAGATGCGCCGCCGCTCGCGCGCCGCGAATCCGCCCATGCCGCGATGGCGATCGCCGAGCATTTCCGCGATGAGGGGCGCTCCGTTCTCCTCGTGATGGACAGTGTTACGCGCTATTGCCAGTCATTGCGCGAAATCGCGCTTTCGTGCGGCGAGTTTCCCGCCGCGCGCGGCTATCCGGCGAGCGTTTTCACCGAGCTGCCGCGGCTTTTGGAGCGTGCCGGGCCGGGGGTCGCGGGCGCGGATGGGCGGGCTGGCTTCATCACCGGGATTTTCACCGTTCTCGTCGATGGCGACGATCACGACGAGCCGATCGCCGATGCGGTGCGCGGCATTCTCGACGGCCATATCGTGCTCGACCGCCGCATCGCCGAGGGCGGGCGGTATCCGCCGGTCGATGTCGCGCGCTCGCTCTCGCGCACCATGGCGCAGGTGACACCGCCCGATGAGATGGCGCTCGCCCAGCGCGGCCGCGCCATTCTCGCCCGTCATGCCGAACTCACGCGTCTGCTCGAAATGGGCGTCTATGAGATGGGCCGCAACGGCGAATTCGATCGCATCCTGGAGAAAGGCCGCGCCATCGAAGCGCTTCTCAGCCAAAACAGCGAGGAGCGGGTGGCGATCGAAGACGGGTTCCGTGATCTCGCCGCGATCGTCACGGAGTAACCGCGTGGCCGCGCACCTCATCGCCCCCCGCCTCATTGCGCCCCGTCTCATCGCCTCCTGTCTCATCGACGGATGGCTTGTCGGCGAGCGGGGCGACACAGCTCGGCGTCGCACAACCTGGCGTCGCACAACCCTGGGCGGCATGCTGGCCGAGCTGGCGCAACAGGGTTCCCAATAGCTCCTGCTCGCAGGACGAAAGCCCGCTCATCGCCTGCGCGATGTCGGCAGCATGGCGCGGGAAGATGGCGCGGATGAGATCGCGCCCGCAACCGGTCAGTTCCACCCGCACTTGCCGACGATCGGCGAGGTCGCGGACACGGCGCACGAGCCCGCGCGTCGAGAGCTTGTCGACGATATCGGTCATGTTGCCGGCGCTGGTCAGCACTTTGCGCCCGAGTTCGCCATGGGTCAGCGGCCCTTTGTGCCAGAGCGCTTCCAAAACGCCGAGCTGGGTCGGCGTCAGGCCATGAAGGGCGAGCCCGGGCTCGATGCGGGCGAGGATGGCGCGGCTTGCGCGAAACAGCTTGACATAGGCGCGAAGCGCGGCAGCGGTTGCTTCCTCCATGACGACATCAACGATTCATCATCACCGGCAGGTCGGCGTTTTCGAGCACATGGCGGGTGACGCCGCCGAGGATGAGCTGGCGGAGACGCGAATGCGAATAGGCGCCCATCACCAGGAGATCTGCCGAAAACACTCGGCACGCCGCGAGAATGCCGGCCCCGACATCGCGCTCGACCGGTTGGAACGTGGCGAGATCGGTCTTGACACCGTGAAGCGCGAGATAGGATGCGAGATCGGGCGCCCCCGGGCCGCGCCGCTGATATTCCTGTGCCGAGAGAATGCGCACTGCCGCGGCGCGCTGCAGCCAGGGCAGCGCCGCCTGCGCCGCTGCCGCACTCTCCGCGGTGCCGTTCCAGGCAAGGCATATCCGCTCACCGATCGTCTTCGGTGCCAATGGCGGCGCGATCAACACCGGATGGCCGCTATCGAACAACACCGCGTGCAACGCATCCGAAGAGGAGGCATCGCCATCGGCGCGGGGCGAGGGGATGACGGTGAGATCGGCGAGACGCGCCTGTTGCGCGACCAGATCCTCCTCGCGCCCGGTGATCGCGGCGAAATGGGCGCTCATTCCCTCCGCCCCCGGCCGTGCCTCGGCGACCGTGACGCCATGCGCGGTGACGAAGCGGTCGAACATGCCGTGAATACGGCGCGCCCGCTCGGTCGCCTCGCGCTCGGTCGCCGACATCATTTCCTCGATCATGGCGCCAGAGAGGCCCTCGCCCGCGAGAGGTGCGACATCGCGGCTATCGACCCGGACATGGAGCGCAAGCACATGCGATTGCCAGTGCCGCGCGGCGAGAAGGGCGGTGGCGAGCGCCGCTTCGTCGGCGTCGGCACCGGTCAGGGGGAGCAGGATCTTGCGAATGGCCATCTCCGGAGCCTCCTCACTTCAAGCGCTCTCGCGAGCGCAAGTCGATACCCGCTACATGATAGCATCCCCCTCGCCGAAAGGACAAAACCATGTCGCGGCGGGATTCCTACGGGTAGAGCAGGGTAGCCTGCCATTCACTGCCCGCGCGGGTATAAAGGTCGCGTCGATGCAGGCGGAACGGCATGTCCTGCCAGAATTCGTAAAGCTCTGGCACCAGCCGCCAGCCCGACCAATGCGGCGGGCGGGGGATCGCCTGCTCGTCGGGAAAGCGCTCTCGCGCCGCTGCCAGACGGGCTTCCAGCGTTGCGCGATCGGGGAGTGGGCGAGACTGATCGGAGGCCCAGGCGCCGAGGCGTGAAAGTGCGGGGCGGGTTGCGAAATAGGCATCTGCCTCGTCGGGTGCTACCGGCTGAATGGGGCCTTCGATGCGCACCTGGCGGCGCAGACTCTTCCAGTGAAACAGAAGCGCCACGTTGGGATTTTCTTTTATTTCCAGGCTCTTGCGGCTTTCTAGGTTGGTGTAGAAAACGAAGCCTCGCACATCGGCGCCCTTGAGCAGCACGATGCGCGCCGAAGGCCGGCCCGAGGGGCTGGCGGTCGCCAGTGTCATCGCGTTGGGGTCGTTCGGTTCCTTCTCGCTCGCCTCGGCGAGCCACGCCTCGAAGCGGGCCAGCGGTTCGGGGGTGGGGTCCATGGCGGCTCTCCTCATCTTTGGCGTGATTTTGGCGCACCGTGCTTCCCCCGCCAAGCCTCTTGCCGAGAGCGGCCCGGCTGTGTCACGAGAGAGGGGAGATCTCAATCGTGAAGGGTGATCCCTCCATGTCCCACTCCATCGACACCAACGCACGCAACAGCAATCCGAGCGCCGAGACGTCAGCCAAGGGCATGCTGCTCGCGGGCAAGCGCGGCCTGATGATGGGCGTTGCCAATGACCGCTCGCTCGCCTGGGGAATAGCCAGTGCCTGCGCCGCGCAGGGCGCTGAACTCGCCTTCACCTACCAGGGCGAGGCGCTGGAGCGTCGCGTTCGTCCGCTTGCCGAGGGGGTTGGTTCCGACCTCGTCTTTCCCTGCGATGTCGGCGAGGATGACAGTATCGATGCCGCTTTCGCCGCCCTTGCCAGGCGCTGGGACCGGCTTGATTTTCTCGTTCACGCGATCGGCTGGGCGGATAAATCCTATCTTCGCGGCCGCTATGTCGACACGCCGCGCGAGGCCTTTCTTCAGGCGCTCGATATTTCCTGTTACAGTTTCGTCGCTGTTGCGCGCCGCGCCGTGGCTATGA
>JAKAQU010000365.1 GCA_021819535.1 Pseudomonadota bacterium
GATATTCTCGGTGCCGACGTAATTGCCCTCCTGGGTTGCTGTCAGCAGCGGATGCAGCATCTTGATCGGCGCCTTGAACATCTCGACGAATTCGAGCAGCCCTTGCGTCGCGCGGTTGAGGCCGCCCGAATAGCTGTAGGCGTCGGGATCGTTCTGGCTGTAATGTTCGAGCAGGCGGATATCGACTTTCCCGACCATGCTCGAGATGTCTTGATTGTTTTCGTCTCCCGGCTCGGTCTTGGTGACGCCGATCTGGCGCGCGCGCGAGGGGGAGAGACGGGCGACGCGAAAGCGCGTGATGTCACCGCCGAATTCATCGAGCCTTTTGAGCGCCCAAGGCGAAAGCATGCCGGTCAGACGCCGACGTGGAATCCGATAGCGTTCCTCGAGTGCCGCCCCCATCAACTCGGGATCGAAGAGACCGAGCGGGCTTTCGAACACCGGACTCACCTGATCGCCCGCCTTGAGGACGTAGATCGGCAATTTCTCCATCAATTGCTTGAGCCGTTCGGCGAGCGAGGATTTGCCGCCGCCGACCGGGCCGAGAAGATATAGGATTTGTTTCCTTTCCTCCAGCCCCTGGGCCGCAAAACGGAAGAAATTGACGATTCGCTCGATCGTCTCCTCCATCCCGTAGAAATCCGCGAAACTCGGATAGACCCGGATGGTGCGGTTCATGAACACGCGGCCGAGGCGCGGATCTTTCGCGGTATCAAAGATTTCGGCCTCACCGATGGCGGCGACCATGCGCTCGGCGGCGGTTGCGTGGGCCATCGGATCATCCCGGCAAAGATCGAGATACTCGCTCAGCGACATCTCGCTCTCGCGCCTGCTTTCGTAAGCGCGCCGGGACTGGGAAAACAGGTCTTCGATGAAACTCATCGTCGCTCCGTGGCTCTGTTGGAAGGAGGATCTCTACTCTCGGGCGAAGGGGGGGTTTCTTGTCGGCTATGGTCCCTTTTCTGAGTTCTTTTTTGTGTTCTTTTTTTGTTCTAGATCGGTGTATGGTTTAAGCGCGATTCCGCGGCGGCGCAAGGAATATTTTCCGCGCCCCTTCACGCGACGAGAACCCGCCATCGGCCACCAGAGTAGTGTGCCTCCTGGTCGTTTGCCGCGGCGGGCCGGCGCCTTTGCCGCTCTCTCTCGCGTATCGTGCCATTGCCACGCGCTTTCCCCGCGCTCTCCGCACCGCGCGGCGCCGATGGCGCCACCCAGTGCCATCTCTAAGCCATCATCATGTAGTCTAGCATGATCGTAAGAGGTATTGCTTAATTTTCCGGCATCAAGCGGGGGCGATGCTCTCACGACAATCGTCTGATGCCTTTCGGCCACAAGCCGGGCGATGGCGCGGCGACGTGCGGCGCGCGCCGAGGGGCTAGGCTTTCTGGCGCGAACGGCGCATGACTTTCTTCGTTCCCGACGGTGCATGGGGAAAGCTCTGCGAGAATCATGCCGCGGCATCGCGCATCGCCGCCGCCCGGCCGACATGCGCGGGCAAAAAGAAAAGCCGCCTGCTCTGTCGCAGGCGGCTCTCTTTGCCCCATTCCGGGCAAGACCAGCGCTTGGTCAGCGCGTCAGTCGTTACAGTTCTCACCCGGCGGCTTGCCGGCGGCGAGCGTCGTGTTGCCACTCTCGGTCGGCGGCTTGCCGGCGGCGAGATTGGTGCTGTCGGCCTCGGTCGGCGGCTTGCCCTGCGCGAGCGTGGTATTACCGGCCTCGGTCGGCGGCTTGCCCTGCGCCAGCGTGGTATTGCCGCTCTCGGTCGGCGGCTTGCCGGCGGCGAGATTGACGCAACCGCCATTCCCGGCATGGGCAACGCCGAAACTTGCCAGCAGGGCAGCGGCAGTGCCGGCTAAGAGGAGATTTTTCATGGCTCGTATATCCTTTCTGCTTTGTAAGCTTTGCGTTGAGGATCCCCTGATCCCGACGTAATCGATCTTATAGTCTATTCGAACCTGACACGCCTTGATGCGGATCAGAATTTTTCATCTATTTCAACGCCGGTGATTTGGTTCGGTCCGATTGGTCGTTCAACCCGCGTCTCAAGAAACCCGGCCATGCGCGGGGCGTGACCTTCCTCCCGTTGCGCGGCGAGACTACACCAGGATCGGGGCTGCCACCAAGCCCGTTCGATGGGGGATAGCGGGGGATGCGCGTGCGCTCGCCAGGGCGGCGAGATCGCCGGCGATGCGGGTCAGAACCGGCGCCCAAGCGCCGGGCGCCGCCTGACGATAGAGCCTGAGCGTCGGATACCAGGGGCTGTCGTCGCGCCCGGAAAGCCAGCGCCAGCAGCCATCGAAACGTGACAGGAGCCAGACCGGAACCCCGAGCCCGCCGGCGAGATGGGCGACCGAGGTATCGACGGCGATGACGAGATCGAGCCCGGCGACGATCGCCGCGGTATCGGCGAAATCCGCGGCCGCCGGCAGGGTCTGCGCGAATATGAGGCCGGCTGGCGGCGCATCACCGGCGGCGGCGCCCTTTTGCAGGCTGACGAACGAAATGCCGGGGATGCCGGCCAAGGGCGCGAGGGCTGCGAGGGGCAGCGAACGCCGGCGGTCGGCGAAATGGGCGCGTGGCTCGCCGGGCCGCGGATCGCCCGCCCAGACCAGGCCGACGCGAAGCACGTCTCTCTTCTCCGCGCGCCTGATCGGCGGGCGCGGGAGATAGGGAAGGGCGGCCGGTATCGTCGCAAGCTCGGTTCCGAGGAGATGCGGCAAGCTCATCAGCGGCGCGTGATAATCGCAGGGGGGAAGGTCATCATCGGTGCCATAAATTGCGGCAACCCCGCTCATGCCCGCCAATAGTCGCTTGAGTGGTGCCTGCACCGCGAGCACCACTTCCGCCCCCCGCTCGGCGATCAGCGATGCGTAGCGGACGAATTGTAAT
>JAKAQU010000029.1 GCA_021819535.1 Pseudomonadota bacterium
CTCGGAGTGGCAGTGCCGCAGGCACTGCCCAACGGATAAAAGTTTTTTGGTTCTTTTTTCCAAAAAAGAACGGCTCTTCCTTCATAAAACTAAAACGCCGCTTCTTCCATCGCCATCATCGCGGATTTCCCGCTCTTGATGGCGAGATAGAGCCCACCCGCCTGCGGCAGGATACGCTCCATGTAGAAGCGCGCGGTCGCGAGCTTCGCGTGATAGAAGGCCGCTTCGCCGTCGGCGGCGGAAAGCCTCGCCGCCGCCACGCGCGCCATCCGCATCCACATGAAGCCGAGCGCGACGAGACCGAAGAGGCGCAGATACTCGCTCGCCGCCGCCCCCGCCTCTTCCGGATCGCGCAGGCCGGCCTCGGCGATATGCACTGTCGCCAGTTGAAGGGCGCCAAAGGCTTTCTCGAGCCCATGCACCATCTTGCCGATCGCCGCATCGTCCTTGTGTGCCGTGATGAACTCGGCGACGGGGTGGAAGAACCAACGCAACAAGCGGCCGTATTCCGCGCCGAGCTTGCGCCCGACGAGGTCGAGCGCCTGGATGCCGTTGGTGCCCTCGTAAATCATCGCGATCCGCGCATCGCGCACAAATTGCTCGACGCCATGGTCACGAATATAGCCGTGCCCGCCATAAACCTGCACCCCGAGATTGGCGGCCTCAAAGCCGAGATCGGTGAACAACGCCTTGACGACCGGCGTCATCAGCGCCGTGAAATCGGCGGCCTTTTCGCGCGCCTCGCGCTCATCGCTTCGTTCGGTATCGTCGAGCGCACACGCGACCCAGAGACCGAGTGCGCGTGAGCCTTCGGCATAGGCGCGCATGGTGAGCAGCATGCGCCGGACATCGGGGTGAACGATGATCGGATCGGCCGGTTGGCTCGGGTTCTTCGTCCCACTCAGCGCGCGGCCTTGGAGGCGCTCGCGGGCATAGGCGACAGCGCTTTGATACGCCGCCTCCGCCATCGCCAGACCTTGGATGCCAACCGATAGCCGCTCGCTGTTCATCATGGTGAACATCGCGGCAAGGCCGCGATGTGGCGTGCCGACCAGCCAGCCGGTGGCGTTATCGAAACTGAGCTGGCAGGTGGCCGAGGCTTTGATACCCATTTTGTGCTCGATCGCCGTGCATAGCACGCCATTGCGCGCACCCGGGCGATCATTCTCATCGGGCAGGAATTTCGGCACGAGAAAAAGGCTGATGCCACGGCTGCCGGCGGGTGCATCGGGAAGGCGCGCGAGCACCAGATGGAGGATGTTTTCGGTCAGATCATGCTCGCCGGCGGAGATGAAAATCTTGTTCCCCGAGATCCGGAACGTGCCATCGGCGTTCGGTTCTGCGCGCGTGCGGAGCATGCCGAGATCGGTGCCGCAATGGGGCTCGGTGAGGCACATCGTCCCGCTCCAGATCCCGCTTGCGAGTTTCGGCAGAAAACGCTGTTTCAACGCCTCCGATCCATGATCGCGCAACGCCTGATAGGCGCCACGCGAAAGGCCGGGATAGAGGCTGAACGCGAGATTGGCGCTGCAGATCATCTCCTCGACCAGCTTGTTGACGCGCTCGGGAAGGCCCTGGCCGCCATAGGCCGGATCACAGGCGAGCGCGGTCCAGCCACTTTCACGAAACAGATCATAAGCGGCCTTGAAGCCTTTCGGTGTCCGCACGACACCATTTTCAAAGCGGCAGCCTTCCTCGTCGCCTGGTGCGTTGAGTGGCACCAGAACTTCCTCGACGAAGCGGCCGGCCTCCTCAAGGATGCTGTCGATGAGTTCGGGCGCGAGCGCTTCCTCCCCCGGCCTTTGCGGCAAATCGGTGCCATCGAAAACCTCGTGCAGCAGGAAGCGCATATCACGAAGCGGCGCCTTGTAGTTTTGCATGGCGATGTTCCCCTGCGGCGTTCAGTTGCGGAGCGGCTTGCCGGTGTCGAGCGTATGCTGGATGCGGGCAAGCGTCGGTTGGGTGTGGAGGAGGCGCATGAAAGCATCACGCTCAAGCGCCAGCATCGTCTCTTCATCGAGTGGGTCGAGAGGATCGGCCGCGCCGCCGGAAAGAATATCGGCGAGTGCGCCGGCGACGACGAGATCGTGAGCGGTTGCCAGGCCTTGGCGCCGGAAGCCCTCCGCCGCCATCATCAGCGCAAGCCGGCCCGAGGCGCCGGGAAGTGTGAAGGCGGGCGGCGCCGGTGGGTGATAGTCAACGGAAGCGGCGAGTGCGCGTGTTTTCGCTGCGGCCAACAGCCGCTCGCGGTTCATCACGATCTCGTCGCCTGGGCGCAGAATTCCCATCTCGCGCGCGTCAGCGGCCGATTTGCTGACACGCGCGGTGCTGATCATCTCGAACGCCTGTGCGACTGGCGGCATCGGTCCTTTGGGAGCGAGGGGAGATGCGGCGAGGCGCGCCAGCATTTCCTTGGTGCCGCCCCAGCCCGGCACCAGGCCGACGCCGCATTCGACGAGCCCAGCATAGGTCTCGGCGTGGGCGACGATGGCATCGGCATGGAGCAGGATTTCGCAGCCGCCACCGAGCGCCATTCCCGCTGGCGCGGCGATGACTGGAAATGGCGCATATTTGAGCGCGAGCATGGCTTTTTGCCCGGCGGCGAGGGTCTTCTCGATCTCACCCCAGGCCGCGATATTGGCGGCAAACAAGGCAAGACCGAGATTGGCGCCGACCGAGAATTGCGCCCCCTCATTGTAAATCACCAACGCCTTGAACTTTTCCGCAACGAGCGCAACCGAACGCGCGATGAGATCGATGATGCCGGCATCGAGGGCATTCATCTTGGTGGTGAATTCGAGGCACGCGACCTCATCGCCGATGTCCCATAGCGCGGCCGAGGCATTTTTGAGGAGCGGCTTACGCAAATGCTTGATGTCTTCTAGCAGAACGATGCCGGCTGGGCGCAGAACGTCGTGAAAGACGCCATCCTCGCCAAGAAATTGCCGCATTCCCTCATGACGGCGGTAGAATCCGCTCGCTTTTGCGGCACGCAAAAATGTCGGCAGCGCGATACCTTCGGCTTCGAGCAGCATCAGCGTCTCGGCGATGCCGATACGGTCGATGAGTTCGAAAGGACCAAGCTTCCAATTGTATCCGAGCCGCATCGCCTCATCGATGGCGGTGATGTCCTCGGCCGCCTCCGGCACCAGCCGCGCCGCATAGGCGAGCGTGTGCGCGATGACGCGGCGAGCATAGGCGCCGAATTTATCGCCGCGCGTCAACAGCGCCCGCGGATCCCGCGCCGCGTTTTCGGGCAGTGCCGCCACGCGCGCGCCACGATATTCGCCGCTCGTAAGATCGATCGCTTCCTTGATCCGTTTGTCGCCATCGCGCCGCACACGATAAAACCCGCCTTTTCCCTTGCGGCCGGTGAACCCATCGGCGATCATTTTGCCGATCAGCGGCAAATCGCGGTTGGCTGCGTGGAACGGATCGCTGGGCGGAAGCGCTTTCGCGAGGCTCGCATTGACGTGCGGCATGAGATCGAGGCCGACGAGATCGATGAGGCCGAAAATCCCGGTTTTCGGAATTCCGAACGGGCGGCCCATGATCGCATCCGCGTCCTCGACGGTAAGACCGAGATCGAAGGCGGCGAGGACGCCGGTTTGCATCCAATAGACGCCAAGCCGATTGGCGATGAAACCCGGACTATCCTTGCAGGGAACGATCGCCTTGCCGAGCGCGTGATCGGCGAACGCGGCGATGCGCTCGGCGAGTGCGCGGTCGGTCGCGGGGCCGGTGACGAGTTCGAGAAGGCGCATATAGCGCGGCGGGTTGAAGAAATGGGTGATCATGAACCGCGCCGCGAAGGAGGGCGGCATCCCCGCCGTGAGTGCGGCAAGCGGAATGGTCGAGGTGTTGGAGGAAATAGCGGCATCGGGTTTGCGCACGGCGTCGATGCGGCGATAGAGCGCCTGCTTGATATCGAGATTTTCGATCACCGCTTCGATGATCCAGTCGCACTCCGCGAGCTTGTCGAAATCGTCTTCGGTATTGCCCGGCGTGATCAGCCGCGCCGCGGCTGCGGACATCAACGGCGCGGGCTCCGTTTTAGCCATGCGTGCAACAGCTTCTTTGGCGATGGCGCTGCGCTCGGCGCCATCTTTCGGCACGATATCGAGCAAGAGGACGGAAAATCCGGCGTTGGCGATCTGGGCCGCGATGCCGGCGCCCATCACGCCTGCGCCGATCACCGCCAGTTTCTGGATTTCCGCCATCACACACGCTCCAGAATCGTGGCTATTCCCTGCCCGCCGCCGATGCATTGTGTCACGAGGGCATAGTGTTTGCCCTCGCGTTTCAGAAGTGAGGCGGCTTTTCCGGTGATCCGCGCCCCGGTCGCACCGAGAGGATGGCCGAGCGCGATCGCGCCGCCATCGAGATTGAGTTTCTCGCCGGAAATGCCGAGTTCGCGCGCGCAGGCGAGCGCCTGGCTCGCGAAAGCTTCGTTGAGTTCGACGAGATCGATTTCCGCCATGCCGAGGCCGGTGCGGGCGAGAATTTTTTTCGTCGCGGCAACCGGGCCGATGCCCATCACCTCGGGGGCGCAACCCGCGACACTTACGGCGCGGATACGTGCGAGCGGGGATAGATGATGGCGTTCGGCAAAATCCTCGCTACAGACGAACACCGCCGCGGCCCCATCGGTGAGCGGCGAAGAGGTGCCAGCCGTGACGCTACCATCGGCGCCGAAAGCGGGTTTCAGCGCGGCGAGAGCGTCTTGCGTCGTCTCGGGGCGGATGCAGCCATCGTGCTCGACTATGCCGTTTCGCGTCGTGATTGGCACGATCTCCTCGGCAAAATGGCCGTGCCGTGCGGCGGCCGCGGCGCGGGCGTGGCTCTCGGCGGCGAAAGCCTCTTGCGTTCTGCGGTCGATCGCGAATTGGCGCGCGACGTTTTCCGCCGTCTCGCCCATGCTGATATAGGCTTGCGGCATTTTGGCGTGGAGCGCGGGATTGGGCAGCGGATTGAAGCCCATCATCGGCACCCTACTCATGCTTTCGACGCCGGCGCAGAGAAAGGCCTCGCCGGCGCCGAGCGCGATTTGTCCGGCCGCCATGTGGATCGCCTGCATCGACGAGCCGCAAAACCGGTTGACAGTGACACCGGCAACCGAAATCGGCAGATCGGCGAGAAGCCCGACGAGGCGGCCGAGATTGAGCCCCTGCTCGCCCTCCGGCATCGCGCAGCCGAGGATCAGATCCTCGATCAGCGCCGGCTCGATGCCGAGCCGGGTGATCAGTCCACGCACCACCTGTGCCGCGAGATCGTCGGGCCGCACGCGGGCGAGCGCGCCCTTTTTTGCGAGCGTGAACGGCGAGCGGGCATATCCCGCAATGATGGCTTTGCTCATGTTTTTATGTTTCCTGTCCAGTCGGTTTTACCATGGCAAGACGCGCGAAGCTGGCTCAGCCAGCGGCACGCTTGCGGGAAAGCTGCTTCGATTCGAGCGCGGCCGCGGCCTGGCGTTCAACCTCGCGGAGTTCGCCGAGAATTTCAGCGAGCGCACGTTCCTGCTCCTCAAGGGCCGCAAGTCGGGCGCGCACTAGCTTGAGGAGGAGGCGGATCTGCGACGCCTGGCTGGTATCGATAGTGTAGAGTTCGAGATATTCCCGAATTTCACGGAGAGAAAACCCAAGGCGCTTGCCACGCAGAATGAGAATCATACGCGCCCGGTCGCGATGGGTGTAAACCCGCGTGGTGCCGGCGCGGCGGGGCAGGATAAGCCCTTTGTCCTCGTAAAAACGGATGGCGCGCGCGGTGACGCCGAGTTCTTTGGCGAGTTGGGTTACGGTATAAAGCCGCTCGGGCGGCACGGCGGGGGATGTCTTGTCCGGCATGTTTACCTAAAGGTCATATAGATGACGCATGTTAGAGGCTACCTGCGGCAGGGTGCAAGCGGGCTTCCTCGTCCTGCAACTCTTTTTTCGAGAGCTTGCCGACCATGGTTTTTGGCAGAGTTTCACGTATTTCGATCGATTTCGGCATTTCGATGCGTGAAATCTCGCCATCGAGAAACGCCATCAATGAAGCGGCATCGGTGTTGGCGCCGGGGCGGAGTGTCACGAAGGCTTTCGGCGCCTGTCCGCGATAAGGGTCGGGGATGCCGATCGCCACCGCTTCGGCCACCGCCGGATGGCGAGAGAGAGCTTCTTCGATCATGCGCGGATAGATGTTATAGCCACCGGCGATGATCAAATCCTTGATACGATCGACGATGAAGAGATAGCCATCCGCATCGAGATAGCCGATATCGCCGGTGCGGAGCGCGCCATCGACGAATGCGCGCGCATTCTCTTCCGGCCGCCGCCAGTAGCCGGCCATCACCTGCGGCCCGCGCACACAGATTTCACCTTTCTCGCCAACCCCCAAGACGCGTTCGGGATATTCGGGATCACGGATCTCGATGACCGTGTCCAGAACGGCGCGACCGACCGAGCCGGGCTTGATCGGCGAGAAGGTGGTATTGGAGACGATTGCGCCCGAGGTCTCGCTGAGCCCGTAGGCCTCGATAAAGCGCCGTCCCGTGAGGGCGGTGAGGCGCGCGAGGAGTTCGCTCGGGAATGGTGCGCCACCCCCGTTCCAGATGCGGATCGAGGCGAGATCGCCGGGCGGCCGCCTTGCCATCGCCGTCATGATCGCGGTCAGAATGGTTGGCACGGCGGGGAAAATCGTCGGCCTGGTCTTGATTATCGTTCGCATCACATCATCGAGCGCAAAGCGCGGCAGGAGAATGATCTCCGCGCCGATCGCAAGCGAACAATTCATCAGAACCGTCATGCCGATGACATGAAACAAGGGCAGAATGGCCAGAACCCGCTCTTCGCCGGGCTGCACCTCGGGGGCTACCGCGAGCGTCTGGCGCATGCAGGCGAGGAGATTGCTGTCGCTCAGCATCGCGCCCTTGGGCGTGCCGGTGGTGCCGCCGGTATATTGCAGGACCGCGAGATCGCTCCCCGCCCGAGAAATCGGGGTTGGTCGCCGATCTCCTCGCAGCAATGAGGCCAAAGGGATGATGTGCTGATCACGCGGTGATGCGATCTCGCGCCGCTTGAGCGTATAAAGGGCGAGCGCTTTGAGCGGCGGCAGGATGTCGCGCATCGGGCAGAGGATGACGCGTTTGGCACCCGCCTTGAGCACGGGATCGAGGATCCGCGCGAGATCGGGGGCGACCATGATCGTGGTCTCCGAATCCGCCATTTGTGCCGCGATTTCGCGCGCAACGTAGAGCGGATTGAAATTGACGACGATGCCGCCGGCTTTGAGAACGGCGTGGAAGAACATCACCGAATAGGGCGTGTTGGGAAGACATAGCCCGACCTTGACGCCGGGCCCGACGCCGATCCGCTGCAAGCCGGCCGCCAAGCGATCGACCATCGCCGCGAGATCTCGATAGCGCCAGCGCCTTCCCATGAACCAGAGCGCCGGGCGGCCGGCAAAATGCTCTGCCGCCCGGTCGAACAAATCGGGCAGGGTTTGCGCGGAAATAGCGTCGTTTTCCAGGGACGTGTCCATGGCTGCTCCCTTCGGTGCCCGCAATCAAGCGCAGCCTAACCTATACGTCAAGTAAATTTCTTACGCGACACCTTGGGCGCGAGACGGGTGCGGAGCGTTTTTGCGACGCGCTCGGCGAGTGAAGGCCACTGCCGGCTGCGATCCTGGCGGAACAGCCGCACGCTCGGGTACCAGGGGCTCGTCGTGCCATCAGCACCCCAGCGCCAATCCGGCGCGAAAGGAAGCATGATCCAGGCCGGCTTACCCATCGCGCCGGCGAGATGGCCGACCGCGGTATCGACGGTGATCAAAAGATCGAGATTGGCCAAAATCGCCATGGTATCGGCGAAATCGCCGAGTTCTGGGCCGAGCGAGAGCAATGGGGCGGGGCCGAGATCATCGCCGATTTGCGCCATCGCGGCCCCCGTCTGCAAGGCGATGAGGGTGATCCCCGGCACTTTGGCCAGTGGTGCGAGTGCGGTAAGCGTGGTCGAGCGGTAGCGATCGTTGTTATGGCTCGGCCGCCCCGCCCAGACGAGGCCGATCCGCGCAAGTCCCTCCGGCAAGAGCTGCGCGAGCCGCTCGCCCCACGTGGCGACGAGAGCGGGGTCGGCCTTGAGATAGGGGATATCGGCAGGAATGGTCTCGGGCCGAGTGCCATGAAGGCGCGGCAGGCCCGAGAGCGCGCAATAGGCATCGAACGGGCCGCACGCCTCCCAGCGGTCAACGACGTCTCGGATTTGCGGGAACTGTTGTAAAAGCGGCATGATTTCGCGGCTGCACGCGAGTACGATTTCCCCGACCCGCGCGGCCGCCCATGGGATGTAGCGGCAGAACTGAATGCCATCGCCAAAGCCCTGGTCGGCGATCAGGAGCAGACGGCCATCGGGAAGCGGGCGGCCGTCCCAGGCCGGCTTGCCGGTCTCCGGCATCAGGCGGGCGGCACCGGGCAGGCGAAAGCGCCATTCATATTCCTCCCACCCGGCGGCGAAATCGCCGCGCAGCAGCAGCGCCTCGGCACGCAGGAAATGCGCGTTGGCCTGATCCGGGGCGCGAGCGATGGCGTGCTCGGCGCAGGCCAGCGCCTCGGGGATTTCGAGCCTGCTATAACGGATGATGCCGAGATTACCCCAGGCGAGCGGATCCTCGGGCGCCAGTTCGACGGCGCGGAGGCCGGTGCGGAGGGCGTCTTCATGGCGGCCGGCGGCGCGATAGACCTCGCCGAGATTGCGCGGATAGAGCGCGTTCGTCGGCGCGAACGCGATCGAGCGCTCCATGCGCGCGACCGCCGCCTCGATCCGGCCGGCGCGATAATCGATGATGCCCATCAGATGATTGGCGTGAGGCTGATCGGGCCGCGCGTCGAGCAGGCGGGTGAGCGCCGTCTCGGCAGCGGCAAAGCGCCCGGCCGCTTCGTGCTCTCCGGCCTCTTTGAGCAAGGCCGCCGCCGCATCCTCGGAGAGCGGTGGCGCTGGCTCGGGGAGGGCGCTCTTGGCTGGCGGGGAAGCGGTCTCTCCGGCCCCGCCCTCGATCGTGTAGCCGAGGCGCGCGATGAGGGGGGCGAGGATCGGAATGACCGGGGCGAGTTCTGCGAGATAATGCCGATAGCGCCCGAGCGAGCGGTCATAGAGCGGCTCCGTCACCTGGGCGTAGCTCGCGGTGCGCGCATGGCGCCGGTTTTCGTGAAAAGCGAGGCAGGCGGGCTCGAAGGCCACGCCGATGAAACCGAGCGCCCGGCGCACGCTCTCCTCGGGGCGTGCCACGAGATCCTCATAGCGGAGCGGCAAATAGCGGAGCGTCATCTGCCCGCGATAGTGATGCACGAGATCCATCACGAGGACGTAGTGGCGCGCGATGGTCTCGAGTTCGGCGGCGCAGTAATAGCCATGCGTCAAATGGTTGGAAAATACCGAGAGCACGATGTCGAGCGGATGGCGGATCAGATGGATCAGGGGCGATGTCGGAAAAAGAAGCGCAATCAGGCCGAGATGCATCTCGTTGAGCGGCATTTTATCGGTGAACCAGAGCGCCTCTTCCCGCGCGATACCGGCTGTCGCTGCGGCGCGGAGATAGAGATCGCGGAGCAGGGTGAGACCATCGCGCCGATCCGCCATCCAGAGTTCGGCGAGCGCCTCGGGGTAGGACAGCGTGCTCTCCAGTCGCCGCGGCAGGCTTTGCGCGAAATCGTTGATGAAGGGCAGTTCATCGCCGCCGGTGACCTTTGAATGCGCGGTCAGGATCTGTTCGAGAAGTGTCGTTCCCGAACGGGGAAAGCCGAGGATGAAAATCGGCTGCGCCCCGGTTTCGGATGGTTGCGGGCGGGGCAGGGTCGCCAGCCGCTCGCGAGTGAAAAACCCGCGCAGCCGGCGTGCCAGATCCTCGGCCGCCGAGGCGAAATAGGCCGGAGCCCCCTGCTCGCGCGCCCGCGCCTTGCCGGCAGCAAAAGCGGCGAAGGCGGGCCGATACTGCCCGAGCCGATCGAGGAGGCGCCCTTTTTGCGACAGCTCCATCGGCCCCAAGGCTGGCCCTTCTTTCTTCTCCTCCTTTGGCCCCTCCCCATTTGGCCGGTCCAAAAGCGCGAGCGCCTCCTGATTGCGCCCGAGGCGGGCGAAAATCGTCGCGCGGGCGATCCTGATCGCGGCATTGTCCGCGGCCCGCGTCTCGGCCTCGTCGAGAAGTGCCAGCGCGCGGTCGAAATTGCGGTCGGCTTCTTCGAGTGAGGCCCAGCCGAGCAGGGTTTTGAACTCGTCCGGCTTCAGGCGGTGGGATTCTTCATAGAGCGCCCGGGCTTCCGCCGCCCGCCCCTGGTTCTTGAGGCTCCAGGCGAGATTGGCGAGCAGGATCGGGTCGTGTTCGGCCCGCAGCGCCAGCGCACGCCGGTAATGGTATTCGCCGAGCCAGGCGCGATTGGCTTCGGTGAACACCATGCCGAGGAGATTATGCGATTGCGGATGATGCGGCGCGATGCGCACCGCGTTGCGGGCGATGGTTTCCGCTTCATCGAGCGCACCCCGGCTGAAGAGGAGCAGGGCCAGCGTCTGGGTCGCCTCGACATGATTGGGGTCGAGCCCGATCAGGCGGCGAAACAGCGTCTCCGCTGTCTTCGCCGCCCCTTCCGCCTTGAGGAGCCGGGCGAGGAGAAAAATGGCATCCCGCCGCCCCGGCGCGAGGTCGAGCACGTCGCGGCAGAGGCGAAGCGCGGTCTCGGTCTTGCCTTCGGCGGCGGCTTTCTGCGCCTCGGCAAACAGGGCATCGAGACGCCAGCCGGCGGCATTGGGGGCGAACATATCCGCCGGCGCCTGACAGCAGCGCACGGCCCGCAAGCCGCTGCCACAGGCGCAAAGCGGGCCGGCGTCGCTCATCCGCGTCTAAGAGGATGCTGGCTGACGGAGCACGGGCGCCGGCGCGTTCGTGCTTTCCGGCTGCCCCGGCAAGGTGAGGCGGAATGTCGTCCCCCCCGCCCCGGTCGCGGCGAGTTCGAGATTGCCGCCATGTGCGCGCATGAGATCGCGGGCGATGGCGAGGCCGAGCCCGGTGCCACCACGGCGATAGGAGCCGACGAAGGGCCGGAAGAGATGTTCCTGCACGCGTTCGGGAAGGCCGGGGCCATCGTCTTCGATCAGAATCGTGATGTCCTCCGTTCCCTCCGTCGCCCGCATGCCCCGCACCGAAATACGACGCGCACCTGCCTCGGCGGCGTTACGGAGGAGATTGACAAAGACGCGGAACAAAAGCTCGCGGTCGGCATCGATCATCAACTCGTCGTCGAGACAAGGCGCGATGGCGCAACCGGAATTGGCCGCTGCCACCGCCTCGCCCATCTCTGCGAGGAGATCGCGGAGGGGAAAGCGGGTGCGCGCGACCGGCGGCGGCCCTTCGCGGGCGAAATCGAGGGTACGCCGCACCATCTCGGTCGCGCGCTCGATCGCCCGCACCAGCATCTCGCCCGAGCGGCGCACGCGCGTATCGGTGTTCTGGGTGAGGCCATCGGCGGCCAGCATCGCCGAGGCGAGGATGCCGCGCAGATCATGGCTCACCGTCGCGACCGCGGTGCCGAGGGCGGCAAGACGGGCATTGCGCCAGAGCGCGGCGCGCAATTCACGCTGCATGTCAGCGAGTTCGCGCGCCGCCTCGGCCATTTCGTCGTCGCCGAGCAGGCTCACCGCCTCGGCGTCGATCGGCGTGCCGCGCTCGGGGTCGGCGCGGAAGGCGACGATCGAGCCGGTGATCCGCCGGATCGGGCGCACGAGAAGGATCAGCATGGCGAAATAGACCAAAGCCCCGGTCACCGCTGCGATGACGAGCGAGAACCCGGCGATGTTCCAGGCGTAATCGTGCAGAACGCCGAGCAGCTCGCGCTCGTGCATGATCAACTCGACCACGGTCTTGGGGCGGAGCGGGCTGTTGCCGATGACCGTGATCGGCCGGTCCTGACTGCGGAAAAGATCGACGAGCGCGTAGCCGACGCTGGCGAACTGGGTTTCGTTGCGGAGATCATAGCGTGCGACCGGCGTGATCTCTTCCGGCGGTGCCAGCACCAGCTCGACGCCGGAGGCGCGATGGAGGCGGATCAGCTCGTCGCCGGAGAGGCGGAGCAGGTCATCGCGCGTCGCCGGATCGAGGAGGCCGTGCGGCGCGCCGGCGACGGCGAGGGCGGCGATATTGGCCTCGCGCACATGGCGCTCGAGCCAGGCCCTCCGCTCGTGGCCGAGGCTCGGAAAAAAAATCAGGATTTCGGTAATCAGCACGATCGCCAGCGTGAGCCATAGCAGCCGGGAGGAAAGGCTACGATGCGGGCTGGCACGGGCGGGAAGCGCCACCATCCTCTCCCGCCGCTAGACGACCCGCGCCGGCACGAAACCACCATACCCGCCGGGAATATCGGCGCACGCGACCACCAGGGGCGAGGGATGTCGGTTCAACATGACACGAAACTGTGAGGGTTTCGCCGCAACATGACAAGCTTTTTCCACTTTCATGGCGAACAGGCCCTCCATCGTCGCCAGAGCGGCGGCAGGAGCGCGAGCGCGGCGAGGCCGAGCAGGGGGAGTAGGATGTGGGGCGCAAACAGCAGCCCCGAATCGGGAGGATGCCCGGCGGCCAGGATATCGCCAATGCCAGCCCCGACCCCGGCGAAAATGAAGGTCGCCGGGATGATGCCGAGCGCGGTCGCGGCGGCATAGGGAAGGAGCGGCATGCCGAACAGCGCCGGGGCGAGATTGACCAGCCAGAACGGCACGACCGGCACCAGCCGCAGGGCCAGCAGGTAATTGAACCCGTCCTGCGCCAGCCCGTCGCGAAGCCGGATCGCGAAAGCGCCGAAACGCTGCGTGAACCATTCGGCGAGGATGCTGCGCGCCAGCAGAAACAGGAGCACCGCGCCGCCACTCGCGCCGATGACGGCGAGCGCGCCACCGCGCCAGGGGCCGAACATCATCCCGCCGACAAGGGTCAGAACCCCGCCCCCCGGCACCGAGAGCGCCACGACCAGGGCGTAGATCGCGACATAGGCGGCCATCGCCGCGGAGGGATGGCGGCCGGCAAAGCCGAGGAGCGCCGCCTGATGCGCGGCAAGTGACATCCATTTCAACTGGCTCGGCAGCCCGAACATGAAAACCGCGATCACCGACGCGGCGAGCAGCCCGAGCAATGCCCCTCTGAGCTTGGTCATGCCGCGCATCATGCGCAGCACCGGGTGATTGACGCAATCGCCGCCCACCCCCTATATGCGTCGCGCGGCGGGTTCTGGATGGCTGGCGCCCGCAACTTTGCCTTGTCCCTGATTTGGAGAGCGTCGTGAAGCGCACCTATCAACCCTCGAAGCTGGTCCGCAAACGCCGCCATGGCTTTCGCGCCCGCATGGCAAGCGTCGGTGGACGCAAGGTTCTGGCCGCGCGTCGCGCCAAGGGCCGCAAGCGCCTCTCGGCGTGACCGGCCGCGGCCGGTTTCCGCCCAGGGCATGACCCTCATGCCGGCGCGCGCCAGAACAAAGACGCTATCTCCCTTGCGCCTCAAGCGGCGGGCGGAGTTTCTCGCCGTTGCCGCCAAGGGGCGGAAGGTGCAGAGACCGGGTCTCGTTTTGCAGGCGCTGGCGACCGGCGGAGAAATCCGGCTTGGCTTCACCGCGACCCGCAAAATCGGCAACGCGGTCGTCCGCAACCGTGCGCGGCGGCGCTTGAAGGAGGCGGCGCGGTTGTTTTTTGCCGAACATCGGATCGAGGGCGTCGATTTCGTGCTGGTCGCGCGGCGCCAGACCGCGGGCCGCCGCTTTGCCCTGCTCAGCGCCGATCTCGCGGACGCGGTCGAGAAAATCGGCCCGCGGTGAGCATGTTTCGAGACGCCAATCATCCGCAGCACGAGCCGGCGCGGCGCGTGCGCATGGGCTTGCCCGCGGCCGCTCTCGTGGCGCTGGTGCGGCTCTATCAATGGTCGCTGCGGCCGCTGATCGGCGGGCATTGCCGCTATCACCCGAGTTGCAGCGAATACGCCATCGCCGCGCTCCGTGAGCATGGCGCGTGGCGGGGCGGTGGCCTTGCCTTTTGGCGCATTCTCCGCTGCAACCCCTGGAGATCGGAA
>JAKAQU010000030.1 GCA_021819535.1 Pseudomonadota bacterium
TTCTTTTTCTGAAGAAAAAGAAGCAAAAAGACTTTTATTCCGGTCCCTCAGAGTGACATTTCCCTCGGAGCGGGCAGTGCCGCAGGCACTGCCCAACGGGTAAAAGTTTTTTGGTTCTTTTTTTCAAAAAAGAACATCTTATCCAAAGTTCTTCAAAAGATCCTGGATCTGCTCTTGCGTCAGGAGGCGCGTCGGTGCGGCGCGCAGGAGGAGGGCGAGTTTGGCCGCTTCCTCCAGTTCCTCGGCGGCATAAAAGGCGTCGCGGAGGCTCGCGGCCGAGATGACCGGGCCGTGATTGGCGAGCAATACCGCCCGCGCGTTCGTCGCCGCCTCGCGTATCGCCGGCTCCATCGCCGGATCGCCGGGGCGGAAATAGGGGACGAGCGGCAGGCGCGCGCCGATCCGCATGACGAAATAGGGGGTGAGCGGCGGGATCGGGTTTTCGGGGTCGGCGTCGGCGAGGCAGGCGATCGCGGTCGCCATGGTCGAGTGGAGATGCACCACCGCCCGTGCCTCCGGCCGCGCGGCGTAGAAGGCGCGGTGCATGAACACTTCCTTCGACGGCTTATCGCCGCCGATATGCCGGAAATCGGCATCGAGCCGCGCCAGCCGCGCTGCCTCCAGCCGGCCGAGCGAGGAGTTGGTCGGCGTGATCAGATAGCCATCGTCGAGCCGGACGCTGATATTGCCGGCGCTGCCAACCGAAAACCCGCGCGCGAAGAGGCTCGCGGCAAGCTCGACCAGCAGCGCTCGGGTTTCGCCCTCGCCGGCGGCGGCGGTCATGGCTGCGATGCGGGCGGCGATGCGGGCGTTGCCGGCGGTGCGCTGCCGGGCTGCGGCTGATAGAAGCTCGCCTGCGTCGCCCCCACCTGTTTCGGGCTCGATGTCCCCGGCTTGAGCGGGTCGAGCATGATCGTCTGCCCCGGCGCCGGCATGTCGCCTGCGGTCCAGCCGCCACCGAGCGCGCGCACGAGATCGACATTGGCCTGCAGGCGGCGCGTCTGCACCTTGATCGCCGAGGTCTGGGCGTCGAGCCACTGGATATCATTGACCACGACATCGAGATAGTTGACGCCGCCCTCCTGGAACAGCGATGTCGCGAGCTGCAGCGAACGCGCCGAATCGGTCACCGCGGCGCTCACCTGGCCGAATTCCTGGCCGAGATTGTTGAGGAGCGAGAGATCGTCCTCGACTTCCTGGAACGCGGTCAGCACGGTCGAGCGGTAATTGGCCACCGCCTCGCGCAGCCGCGCATAGGCTTGCGCCTCGGCGGCGCGGCGATAGCCGCCCTCGAACAGCGGCAGCAGGAATTGCGGCCCGACCGCCCAGTAGCTGAGCGGGCTCGCGAGCAGGGTCTGATCATAGCCGCCGCCGAGGCCGCCGCCGACCAGGCCGAGATTGAGGGTCGGGAAGAAGGCCGCCTTGGTGACGCCGATTTCCTCGTTCGCCGCCGCCACCTGCCGCTCGGCCGCGGCGACATCGGGGCGCCGCTGCAGAAGGTCGGAAGGCAGGCCGGTCGGGATATTGGGCAGCGCGATCCCCGCCACCACCGGCTTGACCGAAAACGAGGAGGCCGGCTGCCCGACCAGAGATGCAATGGCATGCTCGACCAGGGCGCGCGAGGCGCGGACGTCGGATTCCTCGGCTTGCGCCTGTTCGAGCACGGTCTTGGCCTCGGCGATGTCGAGACCGGAGGCGATCTGCCCCTGATAGCGGTTGACGGTGATCTGGACGCCGTCCTGATAATCCTTCACCGCGCGGGCGATGACATCGATTTCCGCATCAAGCCCGCGGATGAGCATGTAGTCGCTCGCCAATTGCGCCTGCAGACTGAGCTGGGCATTGGCCAACAACGCCGCCGCCGCCTGGGACTGGTATTCGGCGTTCTTGACCATGTCGTGGAGCTGGTTCCAGAGATCGACCTCGTAACTCAGGCTGCCGCCGACGGCATCGTATTGGTATTGGTTGAACATGCCGAAATTGCGCCCGACCCCGGGCGAAATCGCATATTGATTGGGCGCGTTGAAGCCGCGGAGCTGGGTGCCGCGCGGGCGGCTGTTGTCGCCATTGAAGCCGAATTGCGAGGCCGCGCCGCCGGTGCCGACGGAGGGAAACAGAACGGAATTGATCTCCGAGACGAAGGCGCGCGAGGAATCGTAATGCGCGACGGCGGCGGCGATATCGGGGTTGGCGGCGTTGAGCTGATTTTCGAGCTTGTCGAGCGTCCCATCGTGATAGATCGACCACCACGGCCCGCGCGGCAGGCTGTCCTTGGGATCGCCCTTCTGCCAATCCCCGGTTTCCTTGAAGGAGGCGGGAACGGCGACGATCGGGGCGTGGTATTTGGGCGCGAAATCGGTGCAGCCGGCGAGAAGGGCGATCGCGGAGCAGAAAACCCAGCGCGAGGCGAGCATCACTTGCCGGCCTCGGAAAGCTGTTCCGCACCCTTGCCATGCGGCCCCTTGGCACCGTCTCCGGCGATATTGACGAGATCGCCGGGCGAGAGCGAATCGGGCGGCGCGTTGATCACCCGGTCATTGGCGGCGAGCCCCGAGATCACCTCGACATCGGCGCCCATGTCGAGGCCGATGGTGACGTCATGCATCTTGACGTGATGCGTCGCGTCAACCACCGCGATCTGCAATCCGTTCTGCTGAAACATCAGCGCGCTGACCGGAACGCGAACCGCGGACGGGTTGGGCGGCAGCTTGAAATGGACATTGGCGTAGGTTCCGGGCTGAAGCTTGCCGTCCGGATTATCCGCCCAGAGTTCGACGAGGAGGGTGCGCGAATCCGGGCTCACCGCGTTCGCCGTGGTATTGAGCTTCGCCGGGAAGACCTGGTTCGGATATTCCGGCATGTAGAGATCGGCCTCCATCCCGGCCTTGATGCGCGAGACATAGATCTGCGGGATGCGGACATAGACCCGCATCTTGTGGATATCGGCGACGGTGAAGAGTTCCGGCCCGGTCCCACCCCCGGCATTGACCAGGGCGCCGATATCGGTGCGCCGCGCCGTCACCACGCCATCGAACGGGGCGACGATTCGCTTGAAGGATTCGAGCGCCTCCAGCCGGCTGACATTGGCTTGCGCCGCGGCGACGACGGCATGCTTGGCCTCGTCGTCATAGACTTTGACATCGGTGTCTTCGCGCGAGACCGAATCGGAGGCAAGCAGGCGCTTCCAGCGCTGCGCCGTGACATCGGCGAGTTTCTGGTCGGCGACCGCGCGGGCGTAGGCTGCCTTGGCCTCGGTATATTGCTGATCGAGATCCGGGGTATCGATTTCGGCGAGGAGATCGTTGGTTTTTACCTTGGCGCCGATATCGCGGTACCACATTTTCACATAGCCGTTGACGCGGGCATAAATCGGCGCCTCGAACCAGGATTCGACATCACCCGGCAGCACCAGCTCATCGGCGTGCTCATTGGGCACCGGCTTGATCACCGCGACCGTCGGGATCGCCGCCACGTCCGTTGCCTTGACCAGCTCGGCCTCGGCCTTCTTGCGGCCCATGATACCGCTGACGCCGAGACCGATGGCGATGGCAAGCACGATCAAGCCGAAAATCAGCGGGCCGCGGCTCTTGCGGGGAGTCCGGTTTTCGCTGCGGTTCATGTCTTCTCCAAGCACTCACGCGTTCCAGGTATGAGGCAAGCCAACAGGATCAGGCCCTCGCGGGGGAGGCGGAATCAAATAGCCCCGCGAGAGGCGCGAGAACACCCACGGGATTTCTGCGACCGCCTGAACCCGTCTCAAGGCTGCCTGTCTCTATCCCCTGCCCCCCCGTCGCTCAAGAACAAAACTCTAATGTTTGTTTTATCCCGGCGGGGATTCTCGCGATGTTTTGATATCGTCGCGCGTATGCCGCCCGCCACTCCGCCCCCGGCATTGCCCTGGCTCGGGCCGCCGGATGCGGCTAACCTTGCACGATCTTCGTTTGGGTCGCGAAAACCTTCGTCAAATCAAGCCTCGAATACCGGAAGCCAGGATCCCGACAGAGAGCATGGGAGACATCATGAGCCGCTTACCTCTCGCCCGCTTCACCGTCATCGATCTTTCCCGCGTCAGGGCCGGCCCGACGGCCGTGCGCCAGCTCGCCGATTGGGGGGCGAACGTGATCAAAATCGAGGCGCCGGGTGCCGAGGAAGGGCTCGGCGGCGGGCGCGAGGGGGCGGATTTCCAGAATTTGCACCGCAACAAGCGGGCGATCACCCTCGATCTGAAACAGCCGGAAGGGGTCGCGCTGCTCAAGCGGCTCGTCGCTCGCGCCGATGTCCTGGTCGAGAATTACCGCCCCGATGTCAAACGCCGCCTTGGCATCGACTATCCTGTGCTGCGCGAAATCAACCCGCGTCTCGTCTATGCCAGCATTTCCGGCTTCGGCCAGGACGGCCCCTATGCCTCTCGCCCCGGCTTCGACCAGATCGCCCAGGGCATGGGCGGGCTGATGTCGATCACCGGCCGGCCCGGCGAGGGGCCGATGCGGGTCGGCATTCCGGTCGCCGATCTCACGGCGGGTATTTTCTGCGCCATGGGGATTCTGATCGCGCTCCTTGAACGCGAGGAATCCGGGATGGGCCAGTATGTCGAAAGCTCGCTGCTCGCCGCCCAGATCGCCATGCTCGATTTCCAGGCGGCACGCTGGCTCATCGATCGCGACGTGCCCGGCCAGGCCGGCAACAACCACCCGACCACGGTGCCGACCGGGGTGTTCAAGACGGCGGACGGGCATATCAACATCGCCGTCGCCGGCAACCCGATCTATCGCCGCTTCTGCGCCGCCCTCGGGGCCGAACACCTGGCGAGCGACCCCCGTTTCGCCACCGGCAGCGCGCGTCTCGCCCATCGCGATGAAATGAATGCGGCGATCGAGGCCATCACCGCGACCCGGCCCTCGGCGGAATGGATCGCGGCCCTGAACGAGGCCGGCGTGCCGGCGGGGCCGATCTACCGCATCGATGAAGTTTTCGCCGACCCGCAGGTTCGCCATCTCGACATCGCCGCTCTGGTGACGCACCCGAAGCGCGGGCGGATGGAGCTGGTCGGCCAGGCCGTCTCGCTCTCGCGCACCAATTGGGCCCTGCGCAGCGCAACCCCGGAACTCGGCGAACATACCGAGGCCGTGCTCGGCGAACTCGGCCTCGGTGAGGCCGAAATCGCGGCCTTGCGGGAGAAAAAGGTGATCTGAGGTCTACCCCGAGATCCGGCGCGCCGTCTCACGCGCCGGGCTTTTCGGCATCGGCCGGTGGGATGCCCCATTCCGCCTCGAAACGGCTGCGGGCGGCACGCAATTCCGCTTCCCGCCGCCGGCTCGTCCCCTCGAGCACGAGATGGACGAAAACCGGCGTCACCTCGGCGAGCAGCCAGCCCGCCGCGGTCGCCGCCCAGGCAAGGCCGAGGGTGAGAAAATCGGAGAGCTGATCGAGGCTGTTCGCCATCGTGAGACCGTGATCCCAGAGCTGCCAGGCCGGCGAAACACTCGCCGCCGCACCGCAGAGCAGCATGGTGCGGGCGACCGGCCTCCCTGGCGTGCGATCGAGCAGCAGCACACAAAGCCCGGGCAAGAGGAGAACGCCGAGCAATACCGCAAGCGGCGTCGCCAAGGTCGCCAAGGCGCCGCAGGCCAGCCCCTGCAGCCATACCATCGACCGCGCCGGCCGCGCCGGCGCTCTGCCAGCCACGGCACCGCCGCCACGTGTCGCCGCCTTCATCCGAACACCAGCCAGCCGACGCTCGCCGCCAGCGTCAGCATGCCGCCGCCGAGCGCGATCTCATGCCCGACATGCTGCGCGCGCCGCCGTCGCTCTTCGGCTGCGTCGCGCAGGGAAGCGAGTTCGGCATCGATCTTGGCGACGGCAACGAGCGCTTGTTTCAGTCCTTGGGCATCGGCCGCGAGCCCGTGATGGTCGTCGAACAGCGCGAGCATCGGCAGCAATTGCCCGGCCTGGGCCAGGCGCTTCAATTGGGTCGCGATTTCGGCGCGCCGCGCACGGTTCTGCCAATGTTCGAGCAGGATTTCGGCGCGTTCGGCGAGCCAGGCGGCAAGGCCGGGCAGCGGGATCGAGGAAAGCGCCGTCTGCAGCCGCGCGAGGGCGCGGAGACTGGCGATTTGCGGTTCCCCGGACGCGGCTTCGCCCGCGAACGCGCCGAGGTCGCCACCGAGCCGTCCATCCTGATGCGCGGCGATGAAAGCGGCGATATGAGCATCCACCGGCTCGCCACGGCGCCGCTCCGCCTGTTGCGAGACCGCTTCCAGAGCCGGCAGAAGATCGGTGAGCCGTGCCACCCAGCGCCCGGCAAAGAGCGGGCTGGCACAGGGCTGCAGCGGGTTGAGCGCGTAGGCGATGCGGGGAAGCCCGCCGCCGAGGCCGCGGATGCGCTGCCACATGCGGTGATGTTGCGCGGTCTGGCGGAGCGCCGTCACGTCGCAGTGTTCGGGGCGCATCAAGGCCCAGGCGCCGAGCGCCTCGGCGGCGATAAAATCGTCGATCTTGGCGGCAAGTTCCTTGTTTTCCACCAATCCGTCGGCGAGCACGCCACCGAGCCCGTCCGGCCAGAGGGCAAGCCCCCGCCAGCAGAGCGGCGCCAGCGGATCGAGCGCGGCGATGAGACGCATCGCCATCATCGCGTCGGCGCGCAAATCCTCGACCGGCATTTCACTTCGCTGCCGTACGACCTCGTCCGCCCGGCTCGCCAGCACGGCATCGCCGAGGCTCCGGCGCAGCCAGTGATCGAGATAATGGCCGCGCACCAGGCGCACCGCCTCCTCCGGCCGGCGGGCGAGAGCGTAAGCGAGGGAGCGCGCATCCCAGACCTGATGATCGCCGACCGCCAAAGCCCGCTGAGCGCGCCGCCCTGGCCGCGCCGCGAGCCGCCGGGCGCGCGCGGCCGAAGGATCGAGATAGAGCTGCGGGGGTGGGCGATGGGCGGGGTCCTCGGCCAGCATGCCGCGCAGAAGGTCGGCGATCATCGGCGGCAGCCGGGCATCGCCGATCAGAGCGGCGTAGCTGCCGAGATCGAGCTTGCGCCGGATGATCGCCGCGTCATCGAGGCCGGCGAGCGGCACCCGGCCGAGCGCGAGCGTGAGCAGCGTGACCCCGAGCGCATAGATATCATCGGCGATGCTGCCCTCGCCGCGGCCGGCGGGATGGCACATCGCAGCATAGGGCGGCTCGAACGCCGCCGGCTGCAGGCTCGCGGCCGGCGCGGCCCAGGCGGCGCCGAGCGTCACCGGCTCGCCGGCGCCGTTCTGGAAGAGATTGTCCGGGCGGATGGCGCGATGGGTGACGCCGCGTGCCGCCAGCGCCTCCAGCACCATCGCCGCCGGGCGCAGCACGCAATCGAGCAATTCGCGCTCGCCCCAGACACGGGGAGACGCGGCGAGCGAGGGGCCGGGCGGTGCGGGACAGATGAGGAAACCCGCCTCCCCCCCCTCGGGAGACGGCGCGACACCTTCGGCGAGCGGCAGCAAAAGGCCGGGGATCGCGCTTTTGCCGATGAGTTCGATGGCATGGGCGCGGGATGGGGCGCTCGGGCTGATCTGAAGCGCGATCAGGGATGCCGCGTTCTGCTGATCGCGTGCGATAAACGCCATCACCCCGCCGCCGGCGCCGGGGACCGGCACGGAGAAATCGACCGAGTAGCGCCCACCGATCAAGGCAGGCATGTTTCTTCCGCCGTCACGCCCTGCCGCAGATTTTTCAGCAGATTTTTCCGCCATCACGCCCGTTCCCAACGAAGCGGGCCATCATGGCGCGAATTGGCTTACCAGAAAGTAAAAACCGCCCTTATTCAGCGGCGGCCGACGCAGGCATGACGGCCGCGCGGGGTGCCGGCCGCACCGCGCGCGCAAGCCCGGAGATCACCAAGAGGGTCGCGGCATAGACGAGAACCTGCAATCCATCCGGCTCGGCGGTATAGCCGATCAGGCTGTGCGCGAGCCGCCCGGCGATCGATTCATCGGCGAGGAGAAAAGCGGAATTCCACACCGGCGCCGAAAGCATGTCGGCTAGACCCGCCTGCTGCAAAAACGCCACCGCCTGCGCCGCCATGCCGGCCGCCATCAGCGTGATCAGCCCGCCGGTGAGGGAAAGCATCCGCCCGACCGGAATGGCGGTCAGCCCGCGATAGAGGAGTATCGCGACCAAAACGCCGCCGCCGACGCCGAGCGCGCCGCCCGCTACCATCCCCGACGCCGAGGCGCCCCCCGAAAGCGCGATTCCGTAGAGAAACAGCACCACCTCCGAGCCCTCGCGCAAAACCGCGATGGCGACGACGACGCCGAGCGCCGTGAGCGGCCGGCGCCCCTCGCTCACCGCGCCGCCGAGGGCGCGCATCTCGCCCGCGATCGCGCGGCCGTGGCTTGCCATCCAGATCGTGTGCCAGGCGAGCATGAGGGTCGCGATGCCGAGCACCGCCGCCTGGAACACTTCCTGGCCGCTGCCCGCGAACAAACTGCCGAGCCGGTCGGCGCCGGCCGCGAGCAAGCAGGCGCCGATCACCCCGGCGGCGATGCCAAGCGCCACCATCCGCCCGCGCCCGCGAACCCCGCTTGTTGCCGCAAGCACGATGCCGACGATCAGCCCAGCCTCGATGACCTCACGAAAAACGATCAGCAATGCGGCAAGCATGACGCCTTCTCCTGGCCGGTTGATCCGATATCGGATCCTTACTGGGCGATCACCACCCCGTGCGCGGTTTTTTCATGGTATTCCCCCTCGAATTTGTAGCGTCCGGGAGCGAGCGGGCGCAGATAGACGGTGCCGGTACCGCCGCCGGCGATCACTTTTTCGACCTTGAGCGCCGAAGAATCGAACTCCTCCGCCGTCGCATCCATGTTCTTGATATGGAGCGTGACCCGCTTGCCGGCGGGGACGGTGATTTCGGCGGGCGTGAAGACGTGATCCTTGATCACGAGATCCCGGCTTCCCCCATCATCGGCGGCCAGCGAGAGGTTGGCATTGCCGGCAAGGAAGAGGCCGATGAGGGGCAAGAGGTATGGAATACGCATTGATGGGTCACCTTATTCGGAGATCATTATGAGAGTTATTCGCATTTGCAGGCTACCGCATAGCCGAGCCGGTCTGTGGCGTCAATCGCAGCCCTTCCCCGCAATCGCATTGGCGCTGCTCGCGGCTCTTTTTCTCTCTCTCCGCACATCGGCCGAAGAAGCGCCGATCCACATTCTCTCGGCGGGAATCTACCGCCCGGCGCCGGTGATCGGCGGTCTCGCGCCGGGCCTCCGCGATCAGACCTTGAGTGGCGTCGATCGCGTGCCCCTCCCGACCCTGATCGAGGCGACCCAAATCATCCCGGCCCGGCTTTGCCGCAGCTTCGGCCTGATTTTCGCCCGCGCCGATCGGGCCGCGGAACCACTCACCATCCGCGTGACCCACCCCCTCTTCCATCGCCCGGACGGCAGCGAGGGCAGCGTCGATAGTTTCGACATCCCGGCTGGCGCGGGGCTGCGCTATGTCGGCTTCACCTTCAGCGAAACCTGGGAGATGGTCGCGGGAAAATGGCAATTCACCATTCTCGCCGACGGAATCCCGCTCGGAGAGGTCTCTTTCGCCGTTCTTCCGGCGACCCGGACCGGCGCCGAAGCCTGTGGCACCGAGGTCTCGCGCGCCGGCGAAAGTGAGGCTCGCGCGCGGCCCGCCCGCGGCTGAACCGTTTTTCACGTCAAACGGCATCGGGTCGCGAACAAAAAGCGCCTGACCTCTTTCGTTTATCCGCCCGGCTTGGCATCCTCGCGCCATGAGTTCAGCGACGAGTTCAGCGACGAGTTCAGCGACCGCGCCCCCAGCCCCCGCCAATGCCGTCGCGGCAAAGGTGCCGCCGGTGCCCGCCCCGCCCGGCCTCGCCCCACCCCTGCCCGCCGCCGCCTCGAACGCCGAGCGGGCCAAAGCGATACAAGAACAATTGCAGCGCGCCGAGCAGGCGATGCTGGCCAAGCGGTTCGGCGAGGCCGCCGGCATCTGCCAGGACGTGCTGGAGACCGCCCCCGACCATCCGCCGGCGCTCGCCCTGCTCGGCACCGTTCTCGGGCACCGCGGCGATCTCGCCCGCGCGACCTCGCTGATCGAGCGCGCGCTCGCCAAACAGCCGGCGGTCGCGTCCTGGCACAGCAATCTCTCGGGACTCTACCGCCTGCTCTACCGTTTCGACGACGCCGCCGCCGCCGCCGCCGAGGCGGTTCGCCTCCAGCCCAGCGTGCCGCGGTTTCATGTCAATCTCGGCAAGGCGCTGATGGACCGCGGCGAGCGCGAGGCGGCGCTGGATGCGTTTCTCGCCGCCCTCGCCCGTGAGCCGGCCCATCCCGAGGCGCATCTCGCGATCGGCCAGATCCTGCTCGCGCGCGGCGAGATGAAACCCGGCTGGGTGGAATACGAGTGGCGCAACCAGCTCGACCAGGCCCGCGGCATGCTGCCGAAAATGGCGGCACCGGCCTGGAACGGCATGCGCCTGCCGCGAGACCGCATTCTCCTGGTCGGCGATCAGGGCTATGGCGATACGCTGCAATTCTGTCGCTACATCCCCGAGGTCGCGGCCCGCTGCCGGGAAGTCGTGGTCGGTTGCAGCCCCGATCTCGAAGCCATCATCCGCACCGTGCGCGGGGTGGCCGGCTGCTATACGCGCTGGGATACGATCCCGCCGCACAAGGTTTTCTGTCTGATGTCGTCGCTCCCGGGCATTTTCGGGACCGAACTTGCCTCGATCCCGGCGCAGATCCCCTATGTCAGCGCCGATCCGGCGCAGATCCGTGCCTGGCAGACCCGTTTCGAGCGCGATCTGCCGCGCGGCACGCTTCGCGTCGGCGTCGCCTGGGCCGGCCGTACGACGCACCCCAACGACCGCCGGCGTTCGATGCGGCTCGCCGATCTCGCGCCGTTCGCCAAGGCCCGGGATGTCGCGTTCGTCTCGCTCCAGCAGAAATTCCCGCAACGCGACCAGGCGACACCCAATGTCCTCTCCGGTATGCTCGACGTTTCCGAGGCCCTGACCAGTTTTTCCGAAACCGCCGCCGCGATCGTCAATCTCGACCTCGTGATCACGGTCGATACCTCGGTCGGCCATCTTGCCGGGGCGCTCGGCAAGCCGGCCTGGCTGATGCTGGCGACGCCGTCGGACTGGCGCTGGCTGCTCGATCGCGCCGATACCCCGTGGTACCCTTCGCTCCGCCTGTTCCGTCAAAGCCGGGCCGGGGATTGGAGCGATGTCGTCTCGGCCATCGCCGCGGCGCTTGATTCGTTGCCACGGCGGCGGAAATAGCGCGTGACCGCCGCGCGCGCCGTGACCGCGCAGGCCGGGAGGAGCCGATGACCCTGATCGCAACGCTGCTCAGCCTGATTTTTCCGGCCTGCGGACAAAGCGGTGCGGCCGGCGTTCCCCCGCCCCCGCCCGATCTTCTGAGCCATCTCGAACGCCCGGCGAGCCCCCATTCCGCCCTTGCCGCCCCAGCCGATTTCCGGCCCAAGCCGGACATCGTGCTCGCACCCTACGCCGTCCCGGCCGGGCGGCTCGCGGGCGAGCTGCGCGAAATCGCGCTCGCCGCGCCGCGCGTCTATCAACTCAGCGCGAGCCCGGATGGCCTTGCGATGCAGTTCGTGGCACGAAGCAAAGTCGCTAATTTCCCGGATCTGATCGTTGCGCGAATTTCATCCCTCGGCGAAGGTTATAGCAGCCTTGTGCTCTATAGTTACAGCCTCTACGGCCATTCCGATTTCGGCGTGAACGAAAAGCGTCTCCGGGAATGGATCGCCGCCCTCGACCAACGCCTGCCGCCCGAGATGGGGCAGGCACGGCCCAAAGGACAATGATTTTTTTATGATTAAGCTCGGGATTTTTTCATGATCAAGCTCCGTCCGTTTCTCAGGGACGCATGGCGCCTGGCCCGGCCCTATTTCCGCTCGGAGGAAAAATGGTCGGCGCGTATCCTGCTCGGCGTCATCGTTCTGCTCAATCTGTCGCTGGTCGGGATGGATGTCGTCCTCAATTTCTGGAACGGCGCTTTTTATGACTCGTTGCAAAACAAGGACTGGCACGCCTTCACCGACCTTTTGTTCCTCTATCATCGCGGGGCCGATGGCAGTTTCATGCCGGGATTCTCGGCGGTTGCCGCGGTTTACATCATCGTCGCGGTTTACCGAACCTATCTCAATCAATGGCTGCAAATCCGCTGGCGGCGCTGGCTCACGCGGGTTTTCCTCAATGAATGGCTCGCCGATCGCGCCTATTACCGCATCAGCCTCACCACCAGCGCCGCCGGCCTCGGCACCGACAACCCCGATCAGCGCATCGCCGAGGATCTGCGGAGCTTCGTCGGCGACACGCTCTCGCTCGGCCTCGATCTTCTCTCCAACATCGTCTCGCTGATCAGTTTCATCGGCATTCTCTGGAGCCTTTCGGGCTCGATCCATCTCCTCGGCCTCCGGATCGGCGGCTACATGGTCTGGATCGCGCTGATTTATGCCGTCATCGGCACCTGGCTCACCCATCTCGTCGGCCGGCCGCTCGCGACGCTGAGCTTCCGCCAGCAGCGCTTCGAGGCCGATTTCCGCTTCTCGCTCGTGCGCCTGCGCGAAAATGTCGAGGGTGTCGCGCTCTATGGCGGCGAGGACGACGAACACGCGGCCCTCCTCACCCGCTTCTCGGCGGTGGTGATGAATTGGTGGGCGATCATGCAGCGGACCAAGATGCTGAACGCGCTCACCTCCGGCTATCAGCAAATCGCCGTCGTGTTTCCGATCATCGTCGCCGCCCCGCGCTATTTCGGCGGCCAGATCCCCTTGGGCGGCCTCACGCGGACGGCGAGCGCCTTCGGCCAGGTGCAGGGGGCGATGTCGTGGTTCGTCTCGTCCTATGCCGCGCTCGCGGGATGGAGTGCGACGGTCGAGCGTCTCGCAAGCTTCCAGCGCAGCATCGAGGCCGCGCGTGCAGAGGCCGGGCGCGGCATCGCGGTTGCGGAGGGGGATGGCGAGGCACTCGAACTCCGCCATCTCCATCTCACCCTCCCCAATGGCCAGACGCTGATCGAAGCCGAGGCGTATCGCTTCCTGCGCGGCGAGAAAATCGTCATCAGCGGCCGCTCGGGGCTCGGCAAATCGACGCTGTTCCGGGCGATCGCCGGCATCTGGCCGTTCGGCGAGGGCGAAATCCTGCGCCCCAAGGGGCATTATCTCTTCCTGCCGCAGCGCCCCTATCTCCCGCTCGGCTCACTTCGCCATGTCGTCGCCTATCCGGCCGGGGCCGATGCGTTCGGCGACGATGCCATCACCGCGGCTCTCGGCAAGGTCGGCCTCGGCGCGCTCGCGAGCCGGCTGGATGAGGATCACAACTGGGCGCTCCTGCTCTCGGGCGGCGAGCAGCAACGGCTCGCCATCGCGCGGGCCTTGTTGCTTCGGCCGGACTGGCTGTTCCTCGACGAGGCGACCAGCAATCTCGACCCGGAGGCGGAGGCCGAGCTTTATCAGGTTTTGCAGCGGGAATTGCCGGCGACAACGCTCCTCTCGATCGCCCACAACCCGGGCGTCGCCGCCTTCCATGGGCGCAGGATCACCCTCCGCGCCGCGCCCGCCGAGCCGGGCAAACTCTCCGAAACCACCCCCACGCCGGCCTGACGGCGGGGGGTCAGGGGTCAGGGGTTTGTCGCGTTTGCCAATCTCTTCTTCAGTTCCTGCGCCCTGGCAATCACCTCGCGAATCGTGGGTGATCTGCCCCCTGTTTTTCTGGACATCTATTTGTCCTGCAGGGGACCGGGGGAATAATGCCGAGCATGATGAAATCTGACACGATTGCGACTGTTGATGGGCCTGTGGGCAGCGAGGGCGGGTGCGGCATGTTGCGCGACAATCTGGATGAGAACGGCGCGACAATCTGGGTGAGGATCGGCGGCCGGGTATTAGGATGATTGACGTCAGCGCGGCGTTTGACAAGGGGTGATTGACGCGGAGCGACGATCAGGA
>JAKAQU010000366.1 GCA_021819535.1 Pseudomonadota bacterium
ACGGCTCGTAGGAGGGCATCGCGCGTGCCGCGAGGATTCGGGAAAACGGGGAATGACATTAGAGGCGATGCCGCCGGGGTCAAGCGCGCTCGGGCGGCCTTCTGGGCGCCGGGGTGTTGCAAAAAATTCTTGACTTATATGTATCATTGGCTACATTTCGTGATGGTCGATCGGGCCGGAAAGCGGAGATGTGCATGAGCGAGAGTGTCTCGGAACTGCCGATACCCCCGCTCGGGCCGAGCGGGGTGGTGCGCGAAGATATTGGCCGCGAGGATATTCTGCGCGGCCTCGATCGCCGGTTCGTCCTCGAAGCGCGGCGGAAAAAGCGCCCTCTCCGCCTCCTCTGGCTGCTTACCGGCCCTGGCGTTCTCGTCATGCTCGGCGAGAATGACGGGCCGAGCATGGTCTCGTATGCGACCACCGGGGCGACCTATGGGATCGGTTTTTTCGTCCCCTTCATCCTCCTCACCTTCCTCATGGCCTTCGCCGTCCAGGAGATGACGGTGCGGCTCGGGGCGGCGACCCAGCGCGGCCATGCCGAGCTGATTTTTCAGCGTTTCGGCCCGTTCTGGGGCTATTTCGCGATGGGCGATCTCGTGTTCGGCAACCTTCTCACGCTGGTCACCGAATTCATCGCCATTCAGGCCGGCGGGCTCTATTTCGGCATCCCGCCCTGGCTTTCGGTCGCGCTCGGGGCGGTATTGGTGATCGCCTCGCTCGCGCTTCGCCGCTATGCGACCTGGGAGCGGGCGTTGATGACGCTCGCCGTCTTCAATCTGCTGTTCATTCCGGCGGCCTTCTTCGCCCATCCCGACGGGGCGGCGCTGCTCCACGCCACCATGCGCTGGGGGCCGATCTCAGGCGGCGTGACCGCTGGTTTCGTCACCCTGTGCCTCGCCAATATCGGCGCGACGGTGACGCCGTGGATGATTTTCTTCCAGCAGAGTGCTGTCGTCGATAAGGGGCTGACCACCGCCGACATCGCCGAGGGCAGGCTCGATACCGCGCTCGGTGCCGTTCTCGCCGCCATCGCCGCCATCGCCACGGTTGCCGCCGCCTCGCCGCTCTTCGCCCATCACGTCGACATCTCCCATTTCGCGAGCGGCGCCGATTTCGCGACCGGCCTCAAGCCCTATCTCGGCACGGCCGGGGCGAGCCTGTTCGCGCTCGGCATCCTGGAAGCGGGCCTCGTTGCGGCGGCGACGATTTCGACGAGTTCCGCCTATGCCTTTGGCGAGACGCTCCATACCCGGCACAGCCTCAATCTCGATTTCGCCCAGGGTAAATGGTTCTATGGCGCCGTCATTCTTTCCACCGCGATCGCAGCCCTGGTCGTGCTGATCCCCGGCGCGCCGCTTCTCGCGCTGACGCTCACCGTCAACGTCATCGCAACCCTCCTGATGGCGCCGGCACTTTTCTTCCTGCTGCTTCTCGTCAATGACCGTGAGATCATGGGCGATCACGCCAATACCTGGCGCGCCAATCTCGCCGGCGGGACGATCATCGCCCTGATCGCGATCGTCGGTGCGCTTTATGGCGTCATCACCGTCTTTCCCGGTCTCCTCGGCACGTAAGGGAAAAGCCATGACCCATATCCCCGACCCGAAGCTGATCGCCGCCCTGGAGCCAGGGCAGTTGAGCACGGCGCGCCAGACGATGTTGCCGCGCCGGCCCCTTGGTCGTGGCGTGAAACTGATGATGATCCTGCTCCGGCTCTACGTGCTCGCGGCGGTGCCGGTGGTGGTCTATGCCTTCGTCCAGGCGCTCATGACCCCCGCATGAACGGCCGCGCGCTACCCATCGCCGTGCATTCCGACACGGTGATCGCCGAGTGGATCGACCGCAACGGCCATCTCAATCTCGCCTATTATCTCGTTCTGTTCGACCGCGCGACCGATGCCCTGTTCGACCGGCTCGGCATCGGTGCTGCTTACAGCGCGGCGAGCGGGTGTTCGCTCTTCGTCGCCGAAACCCATACGCTTTATGAGCGCGAACTCACGCTCGGGGCGCGCGTTGCCATCGAGAGCCACGTCCTCGGCGCGGACGAAAAACGCCTTCATCTCGCCCATGAAATGTTCGCGGCCGAGAGCCGCCGCCGCGCCGCCCTGCTCGAAGGAATGGTGCTGCATGTCGATCTTAAAACCCGCCGCGTCGCCCCTTTTCCGGCCGCGCTCGCGGCAAGCCTCGCCGCTGCGGTGACATCGGCACCCCCTTCCGGCACCGGACGGCGGATCGGGGCACTGCACGGCGCGTAGGCGTGGCCAGACGCAGAGCACGTTGAGAACCATCGTTCACTCAAAAAAATCCTCGTCAATCCTCTTGATATGTAACGTCTCCTCGATCCGACATCCGACATTATATCGGATCATCAGCATGGCGAGTTGCGCGTCATCGATCAAAACGATCCGCTTGCTCAGCAATTTAGCCGTTTTGCGGGCAGCCGGTGAGAAGTCTGATGTCGTGACGAAGATACCTTTGGTGGCCCGGTGGCGGTCAAGGCTGCCAAAAAAACCACGAATCGCATCGGGGCCAACATTATTACCAGATGCATATCTCTTGGCCTGGATGTAGACCCGGTCAAGGCCGAGAGCATCTTGGTCGATGACGCCATCGATGCCATCGTCACCTGCGCGGCCAATCGCGCGTCCCGCATCTTCAACCGATCCGCCAAAACCCATCGCAAGCAGCAGGTTGACAATTAATCGCTCGAAGAATTCCGGAGGTGCATTGCGGATCCTGTCAAGCAATTCCTGCGCAATGGCCGCGTTTATTTGTCTGTGGGCGGCACGCATGATGTCATCTGGTGTTAATCCATCCTTGTGAATAATGGTTTTTTCTGTGGAGTTATCGGA
>JAKAQU010000031.1 GCA_021819535.1 Pseudomonadota bacterium
TCGGAAGCGCCGGCGCAGCCTCGGGCGGGGGATGTGGTGGCGCGCATGGTCGTCGCGCCGCTCCGGGAGTTTCTCTCGCGCCGTGGCGCGCTGTGGGTGATCGCCTTCATCGCTCTGTTCAAGCTCGGCGAGGCGCTGGCCGGGGTCATGCTGGCGCCATTTTATCGTGCGCTCGGCTTTGATCGCGGCGCCGTCGCACTCGCCAACGGGCCGATTTCGCTCGCCGCGACGCTCGCCGGGATATCGCTCGGCGGTTTCCTGGTGGCGCGCAAGGGGGTGGCGCGGGCGCTGATCTGGACCGGGTTTGCGCAGATGGCGGCGATGGCGATGTATTTGGCGCTTGCCGTCTCCGCGGGGCGCCCGGGCGTGCTTTACGCAACGACGCTGACCGAGGCTTTCGCCGAGGGTCTCGCGGATGCCGCTTTTCTTTCGTTTCTTTCTTCACTCTGCCACCACGCCTATTCGGCGACGCAATACGCGCTCCTTTCATCGCTCGCCGCTTTGCCGCTGCGGACGCTCGGCGGCGTATCCGGCTTTCTCGCCGCCGGCCTCGGCTGGACGCGGTTTTATGCGTTCTGCATGTTCTCCGCGCTGCCCGGGATGCTGATCATGCTGCATCTTCTTCGCCGCTATCCCCATCTTTCCCGCTCTCCGGGCGAAATCCCGCTTGCCAGCGAGGGGGCGGGCGGGTAGCGGAAGTGTGATGGATCATTCCGCATCGCAAGCGGCGGCAACGCCCACGGAAGAGGCTGTCCTTCCCCCGGCCGATCTCTTGCGTCGGCTCTCCCGCGCCAATGTCCTGGTGATCGGGGACGCCATGCTCGATCGTTACATCCACGGCCGGACCGAGCGGCTGAGCCCGGAGGCGCCGGTGCCGGTGCTCACCATCGAGCGCGAAGTGGCCTTGCCCGGCGGGGCGGCCAATGTCGTGCGCAATCTCACCGCGCTCGGCGCGGCTTGTGCCTTCGTTTCCGTGGTTGGCGACGATCAGACCGGCTCTGACCTCACCGGGCTGATCGGTGGCCAGCCGGGGATCGAGCCCTGGCTCTTGGTCGAAGGCGGGCGGACGACGACGCGGAAGACCCGTTTTCTCGCCGATGGCCATCATCTTTTGCGCGCCGATCGCGAACAGACCGACCCGATCGAGCCACGACTCAGCGAGCGCCTGCTGCGGATCGCCCGCGACGCCATGGCGGCGACTTCGCTTACCGTCCTTTCGGATTACGGCAAAGGGGTGCTGAGCGGCGGATTAGCCTCTGATTTGGTGCGGATGGCCGGCGAGCTTGGGCGGAAGATCGTGGTCGATCCGGCGAGCGGCGATTGCGCGCGCTTCGCCGGCGCCGATCTGATTTTGCCGACCGCGGCCGAACTCGCCTTCGCGACCGGCATGCCGGTCGCGCGGGATGAAGAGATCGAGGCTGCCGGCGCCGCGCTGATGGCGCGCTATGGGTTCGGCGCGGTGATGGCGCTTCGGGGGGCTGCCGGGATCAGCCTCATCGGCGCCGGCGCGCCGTCTCACATGCGGCTGCCGCGGGAGCAGCCCCTCGATCTTTTCGGGGTGACCGACGCGGTTCTGGCTGCCCTCGCGGCCGCCCTCGCCGTTGGCCTTTCCCTTCCTTGCGCCGGGCGGCTCGCCGGCGCGGCGGCACGGGTTGTCGCGACCCGCGCCGGCACCCTCGTGCCACGGCCGGAAGATTTGCTCGCCGCCCTCATTCCGCCTCCCTGATGGAAGAACGCGGCCCGAGCCCTCACCCAGGCGCCACGGGCGTTTTTCGGGGGGTGCCCTCATCCCCCTTGCCGGGGAGCGGCGACGCGGACGAAAATCTAATAAGTTGAAATCTTGCATTACAAAATAGCGTGACAATCTTGGGGCGAGCATCGATACTCTCCCCCGCTGATACGCATTGAGGGATATGGGATCGGTGCGGCCTGCGCCCTCGGGCAAGGGGTGATTTTTGCCTTCGGGCCGGGGGAAATGGCGTTTTTTGTTCAGGCGTGGTTTCCGGTAACGGGTTGGCAAGGCTTTTTCCTGTATCGATGATAGGTTGAATGATCGGCTGCCAGCGGCGGCGGGACATGGGGCTGATCTTGGAGCGGGGCTGATCTTGGAAACGCAAAACGCGCGATGACTCTGATTGCCATCCTCGATGACCGGGTAACCAACCGCAATATTTTTTCCCGTCTTGCGGGGACGCTGGAAGATGGCGCGGAAGTGCGCACCTTTGGCGACCCGCGGGAGGCGCTCGAGAACCTCGCCCGCGCCGATCCCGATCTGGTGATCACCGATTTCAAGATGCCGCACATGGACGGCGCCGAATTCACCCGCCGCTTCCGCGACCTGCCCAATGGCGCGGATGTGCCGGTGATCGTGATCACCGTCTATGAGGATCGCGGGTTTCGCCTGCGCGCGCTCGAAGCGGGGGCCACGGATTTCCTGCAAAGCCCGGTCGATCATCAGGAATTCATTACCCGGGCGCGCAATCTCCTGAAGCTCAGCAAGCAGCAGCGGCTGATCAAAAGCCGGGCGCTCTCGCTCGAACACGAACTCGCGGTGAGCGAGCACTCCCGCCAGGCGCTGCTGCGTGACAGCCGCGAGCGTCTGGCCCAGGTCATCGATACCATTCCCGCGATGATCAGCGCCACCGATGAAGCTGGCGCCTATATTTTCGTCAACGCCTATCAGGCGCATTTCTCCGGCGTCGATCCCGAGCAATGCGTAGGCTCGGACGCGGCGGCGGCCTTCGGCCCGGCCTATGCCGCGCGCAGCCGGGCGCTCGACCGGCTGGTATTCGAGGGGGGCGAGGCGCTGCCCGCCTATGAAGAGGAAATCATCGACCGGGCCGGCATGCCGCGGGTGTTCCTGACCACCAAATCGCCGCTCCGCGATGCCGGCAACCAGGTGGTCAGCGTGCTTACCTCGGCGATTGACATCACCGAACGCAAGCACGCCGAAAGCCGGCTCCGCCATATCGCGCATCATGACCAATTGACGCAATTGCCGAACAGGCTCCTGCTACAGCAGCGTTTGCAACGCGAACTCGCCCGCAACCGCCGGGGCGGGCGCCAATTCGCGCTCCATTTCATCGATCTCGACCGGTTCAAGGACATCAATGACGCGCTTGGCCATCAGCTTGGCGATCAGTTGCTGCACGCGGTCGCCGGACGCCTCCGCCATGCGGTGCGCGAATCCGATACCGTTGCCCGGCTCGGTGGCGATGAGTTCGCGATCCTGCAGGCCGATTTGCGCGAAGCCGAGGACGCCTCTGCCCTCGCCCGCCAGGTGATCGAGGCCCTCTCGCAGCCTTTCGGCATCGAGGGGCAGACCCTGACCCTGTCGGCGAGCGTCGGAATAACCCTCTATCCCGCTGACGGCAACGCTCTCGACGAATTGTTGCGCAATGCCGATCTCGCCATGTATCGGGCCAAGGCCGATGGCGGCGCGGCCTTTCGCTTTTACTGCGCCGACATGAACCAGAGCGTGCGCGAGGCGATCCGGCTCGATGCCGATCTCCGCCAGGGGATCGCGCAGGATCAGTTCGTTTTGCATTTCCAGCCCCAGGTGAATGTGGAGACCGGCCGGATCGTCGGCATGGAGGCGCTGCTGCGCTGGCAGCGTCCTGGCATAGGCCTCGTCAAGCCGGGCGAATTTCTGCCGATCGCCGAGGAAACCGGGCTGATCGTGCCGATCAATGCCTGGGTGCTGCGCGAGGCTTGCCGCCAGGGGCGGGCCTGGCGGGATCGCGGCCTGATGCCGTTGCGATTGGCGATCAATCTGTCTCCGGTTCAGTTTCGTAGGCAGAATGTCTTTGACCTGGTCCTGGAGGTGCTGCAAGAAACCGGGTTCGACGCCAATTTTCTCGAACTCGAACTGACCGAGACCATTCTCATGGAAAACGCCGAGACATCGGTGCGCACCTTGCGCGCCTTGCAGGAACTCGGCGTCACGTTTGCCATCGATGATTTCGGGACGGGTTATTCGTCGCTCAGCTATGTCAAGAATTTTCCGGTCGACCGCCTGAAAATCGATCAATCCTTCGTGCGCAATCTCAAGACCGACCCGAGCGACACCGCGATCGTCCGTGCCATCATCAACCTTGGCCACAGTCTCGGCATCGAGGTGGTCGCCGAGGGGGTGGAGACCCGGGAGCAATTCACCCAGCTCGCCGCCGAGGGCTGTGATGAAGTGCAGGGCTATCTCTTCGGCCCACCCCTCATCGCCGCCGATTTCGAGGCCCTGATCGGAAAGGGACACACGCTTCCTTATCTCGCCTGAAAGACCTTCTCTCGGCCGCTGACAAAGCGGCCAAGAGAGAACGTTCACGAATAAGTCTAATAATATATCTGTCGCCCCTGAGCGGTTGGGCTATCTTCGGCCGCCCTGGCGCGATCGCCGGAGGAGAACTGGCATGGCTGACACTGTCGGAGACGGTGTATTGCGGCGGCTTTCCGTTCTGCGGCAGGCTTGGCGGGGCGACGAGCAGGAGATGGCGCTGAACCGCATCTTCTTCACCCTGTTCGTTGCGCTCTACGTCGCTTTGATGCCGGATCTGCACGCGCCCGGCCCGGTGGCGACACTGGCATTGCTGGCAGCGGTCACGCTTGGCTTGTTCCTTCATCAATGGTGGCGGCCGGCGCAGTCCACATTCCGTATTCTTTTTGCCATGGCGGCCGATACCTGCCTCCTTTCCTATGGTCTCCATGCCGGCAGAGGGGCGACGGCGATATTCTACCCGATGTTTCTCTGGGTCATCCTCGGCAATGGATTTCGTTTCGGTATCCGTTTTATTCTGGCCGCCATGGCCATGGCGGTGGCCGGTTTCGGTGCCGCCATTTGGGCCACGCCCTATTGGCGCGACCAGCCGGCGCTCGCCGGGGGGCTTCTCGCCGGGCTGATCATGCTCCCGCTCTACGCGACGACGCTGATCCGCAAGCTCTCCCTGGCGAAGGAGGCGGCCGAGGCGGCGAGCCGCGCCAAGACGCAGTTCCTCGCCAGCGTGAGCCATGAATTGCGCACGCCGCTGAATGCCATCATCGGCTTCGGCCAGCTTCTCGACCAGACCACGCTCGATTCCGAACAGGCGTCCATGGTCCGCACCATGACCGCGGCCGGGCGTACCCTGCTCACGATGATCTCCAACATTCTCGATTTCTCCCGCCTCGAAGTCGGAAGAATGCCGCGCCAGGCGGAGGATTTTTGTCTGCGTGGCCTGCTCGGCGAAGTGCGCGACATGGTGGCCGCCGAGGCCGGCGCCAAGGGGCTCCGGCTCGGCCTGCACATCACCGCCCGCACACCTGTCGCCGCGTTCCATGGCGAGCGCGGTCATCTGCAGGAAATTCTGCTCAATCTCGCGGCGAACGCGGTCAAATTCACCGCCCATGGCGAGGTGGTGATCGCCGCCGACGTGGCGGCACGGGCGGATGGCCGGGTTTTTCTCCGCGCCGAGGTGAGCGATACCGGCATCGGCATCGCGCCTGAGGCGAGGGAGCGGATCTTCGAACTCTTCACCCAGGCCGACGACAGCGTTCTCAACCGGTTTGGCGGCACCGGCCTTGGCCTTGCCATCTGCAAGAAGCTGGTCCAGCTGATGGAGGGCGATATCGGGGTCGAGAGCACGCTCGGCAGCGGCAGCACTTTCTGGTTCGAGATCCCGCTCTCTCTTGCCGCATTGCCTGACCCGCAGGAAGAAAACCCGGCGCCGGCAGAGCCCCATTTTCCGGCGCTCGCCCTCGTCTCCAACGATGCGGCACTCGTGCACCGGCTTGTGCCGGAGGGGGAGGGGCGCGCGCCAACGCTGTTTTCTTCTCTCGACGAAGCCATGAAGGCCATGGCCGAGGAAAAGCCGCCGCTTCTCCTGCTCGACGAACGCCATCCCGATGCCGAGCGCCGCCGGCTGGAGGCGGCGACGGATCTGCCGCCGCTTGCCCTCATCGCCGATGCGCCGGCGCCCGGCCTTGCGCCGCCCGCGCTTCGCGTTTTTGCCGCAACCCGCCTCGCGCCCGAGCCGGAGGCGCTGCGGCGTGCGCTGGCGCTGGTGGCGCCGGCCCCGGAGGTCGCCCGACCCAAGGCAGATGTCGAGCCGTCCGGCCGCGCGCTCCGTATTTTGCTCGCCGAGGACAACCGCACCAACCAGAAAGTGGTCACGAAAATCCTCGAACGCGCGGGCCACGCCGTGCAGGTTGCGGAAAACGGCGAAGAGGCGCTCGATGCCCTGGAGGTTGGGCGTTTCGACATCGTTCTCATGGACGTGAACATGCCGGTGATGAACGGTCTCGAAGCGGTGAAGCTCTATCGTTTCACCGAACTCGGCGGGCCGCGGGTGCCGGTCGTCGCCCTGACCGCGGACGCGACGGCGGAGGCGGCCAAGCTCTGCCGCGAGGCGGGGATGGATGACTGCCTCACCAAACCGATCGAACCGGAGCGCCTGCTGCGCACCATTGCCGAATTGGTTCCGGATGCGCCGGCGGTGCCGGCCGGGCCGGCGGTGACGGAAATCACCAGCCATCCCCGCTTCCGCCCCGCCACCGGCGCCATCGATGCCGGGGTGTTGGCCGACCTCGAATCTCTTGGCGGCAAGGAGTTCGTGATCGAGCTGATCGACGCGTTCCTTACCGATTCCACGGATCTCGTGCGCGAGATGGCGGCGGCGGCGGCGGCACGGGATTCGAACGCGTTCCGCTCGCACGCGCATGCGCTGCGCAGTGCTGCGGCCAATATCGGCGCGAAAAGCCTGTTCGAGCTATGCTTGGCCTGGCGCCTCATTCGCACGCATGAGCTGAATAGCGAGAGCGAGGCGCTCATCCCCCGTCTCAACGCCGAACTCGAACGGGTGCGCGCGCAACTCCTCGCGCATCGCGCGGGGCTTTCGGCCATGGCCCGGGGTGGATGACGGATGGCGGGTGACGGAAGCGGCGCTCAACCCGTCCCGTCCGCGCCTCAATTCGCTTTTACCAGCACATAGCGGCCGGGCGCGTTCTCGATCGGGGCGAGGGCGCCATCGCCCGGCATGCGTGCCGAGACCATCGCCCGGCCGCGCGCGGTGATCCAGCGTTGCCAGTCCGGCCACCAGGAGCCCGCGATCTCGGTCGCGCCGGCGAGCCAGTCGGCCGGATCCTGGGGCAGGTTTTCATTGATCCAGTGGCTGTATTTGCCGGTCTCCGGGGCATTGACGACACCGGCGATATGGCCTGACGCGGCGAGCACGAAGCGCTTCGGGCCGCCGAGAAGATGCGTGCCGTAATAAGTGGTGCGCCAGGGGGCGATGTGATCATCGCGCGTGGACAGAAAATAGGCCGGCACCTTGATGCGCGAAAGATCGATCGGGACACCATCGAGAACGACGCCGCCGGGCTGGGTGAGGCGGTTCTCGCGATACATGTTGCGCAGATAGAAACTGTGCATCGCGGCCGGCATGCGCGTCGAATCGGCGTTCCAGTAGAGGAGATCGAAGGGGAAGGGTTCGTTGCCGAGCAAATAATTATTGACGACGAACGACCAGATCAGATCATTGGCGCGCAGCATATTGAAGGTCGTCGCCATTTCGCTGCCTTCGAGATAGCCGCGTTTGTGCATCTTTTCTTCGAGTGCCTGGATTTGCTCCTCGTCGATGAAGACGTTGATCTCCCCCGATTCGCGGAAATCGAGCATGGTGACGAAAAACGTCGCGGTTTTGATGCGGTCGTCGTTCTTCGCCGCCATATAGGCGAGGGTGGTGCCGAGCAGCGTGCCGCCGAGGCAATAGCCGATGGCGTTGACCGCACGCTCCCCGGTCGCGTGCTCGATGGCGTCGAGGGCGGCCAGAGTGCCCTCCCGCATGTAATCATCGAAGCGCTTTTCGGCGAGGCGCTCATCGGGGTTGACCCAGCTGATCATGAATACCGTGTGCCCCTGGCTCACCGCCCAACGCACGAAGCTGTTCGAGGGGCGGAGATCGAGGATATAGAATTTGTTGATCCAGGGCGGCACGATCAGGAGCGGGCGTTTTAGAACCCGCTCGGTCGTTGGTGTGTATTGAATGAGCTGCATAAGCTCGTTCTCGTAGATCACCTTGCCCGGCGAGACGGCGATATTCTCGCCGAGCCGGAACGCCTCCATGTCGGTCATTTTGATGTGGAGCTGGCCGCGCCCGCGCTCGAGGTCGGTGAGCATGTTGTTGAGCCCGCGGATCAGGTTTTCACCCCCGGTTTCGGCGGTTTTGCGCAGAACCTCAGGGTTGGTGAGCAGGAAATTGCTCGGGCTCATGGCATCGATGAACTGGCGGGCATAGAAATCGATCTTGCGCGAGGTGTCGGGCGAAAGCCCATCCACCTGGCGTACCACGTCCTGCACATAGCGCGCCGACAGCAGATAGCTCTGCTTGATGAAATCGAAGATTTCGTTTTCCTGCCAGGCCGGGTATTTGAAGCGGCGGTCGCCCGTCGGCGGTTCGATGACCGGGGGCGAGGGCATGCCGAGAAGCCGGCGAGAGGTATGCTGCCAGAGGGTCATATAGTCCTGCCAGAAGCCGAGCTGTGCCTTCATCAGCCGCGCCGGATTGGTCACCAGCCGGGTGGTCATCTCGAAAAAGGCGCTGGCGATATTGAGCGGGTCGGGCTTCGGGGCCTCCTCGCCCTGGCGCTTCAGCCATTCGGCGACGATGCGCTGGGAGCGCTCGGCGATATCGGCCATGTTGCGCGTGAGTGCCGCCGGGTCCGGCAGGCGGGGGGCCGCGGCTTCGGGTTTTTCCTGATCGGCCATGGTTGACATCCTTTCCGGCCAGAGGGTGCCGCGCTATGTGAGACCGTAGAGTTAGTTTACCGGAATGGTGGGAATGCAAACAAGGTGCTGCCGGCAACAAAGGCGAGAGCGGCGATCGGCGATGGCGGGCAGGCTAGGGGGGGTTGCGGCGCTGGCCGTGCTTGCCGGCTGTTCCTCGCTCCCCGCTTCGGTCAATCCGGTGAATTGGTGGGACAGCCTCACCGATAGCAAACTCGCGACCGAGCGCCCGCCGCCGCCGCAAGCCGATGCCCCCTATCCCAATCTCGCGACCGTGCCCGACAAGCCGGCGCCGGCGGACACCAAGGCGCATCAGTCGATCGTCGCCGGCCTCGTCGCCGACCGCGCCAACGCGCAATACGAGGCGACAGAGACGCCGATCGCCGATCCCTCCTCGCCTCAGGCATCACCTGCCCTTTTCGGTGGCAGCGCGCCGCCGCCAGGGGCGCAAGCCGCGCCGGCGGCGCAGGCCTCGCTCCCCGCCGCCAATGCCCCGGCCGCGAGCGGGACGCCGGCCGCCAGCCCCCCGCCCGCGAACGCACCCGCGCATCCGGCCCCGGCCCCGCGCAACGCGGTTAATCAGGCGCCGCTCGCCCCACCGACAGCGGCTACTGCCGCCGGGGCCGCGCCATCGGCAGCCTCATCGGCAGCGCCCGCGACCGGCGTCATCGGCAAGACCGCTTCGGGCACGCCCCCCGCCGGCGCAACGACCACCTCCAGCGCAACGCCTCCCGCCGGCGCAACGACTGCGGCCGCCGAGACGCCGCCACCCACCATGCCGGAGACGCCGCCGCCGCCGCCGCAAGTGCCGGGCGCCGCTGTTCCGCCGACCGCGCCGGCGCCGCCACCCCAGAAGCCGCCAGCGCCGCCGCCCGGCAAGACACCGCTTTCGGAAGCCGAAGCCAAGCCGCTCACCATCGGCTTTCCCATCGGCTCGGCGGTCATTCCGCCGGCGGAAATGGAATCGATCAAGGGCCTTGCCGCCCGCCGCGGCAAACGCTCAATCGCCGTCGTCGGCTATGGCGATGCGACCAATGCGACGCCCGAGACCCAGACCGAAGCGGTCACCCTGGCACTCGCCCGCGCCCGCGCCGTCATCGCCGCACTCACCGCCGCCGGCGTGCCGGCGGACGCGATCGCCATGGACGCCGAGGCCAACGGCCATGGTGCTTTGGCCCGCCTTGTCGAATAAGGTCTCGCATGAAATGTCCCCGCAACCCTGACCGGACCCATCCCATGCCCGAGGAATTCCACCGCATCCGCCGCCTGCCGCCCTATGTCTTCGCCGAGGTCAACCAGGCCAAGGCGCGCGCCCGCACCGCCGGCGAGGACATCATCGATCTCGGCATGGGCAATCCCGATGGGCCGACACCGCCGCACATCGTCGCCAAGCTGGTCGAGGCGGTGCAGGATCCGCGCACCCATCGCTATTCGACGAGCAAGGGAATCCCGGGGCTTCGCCGCGCGCTCGCCGGCTATTATTATCGCCGCTTCGGCGTCGGGCTCGATCCCGAGAGCGAGATCATCGCAACCCTCGGCTCGAAGGAGGGTCTCGCCAATCTCGCCGCCGCCATCACCAGCCCCGGCGATACCATCCTCGTGCCCAATCCCTCCTATCCGATCCATCAATTCGGTTTCATCATCGCCGGCGCCTCGGTGCGCTCGGTACCGGCGACGCCGGATGAGGAAATGCTGCGCGCGCTTGACCGTGCCGTCCGCCATTCGGTGCCGAAACCGACGGCGCTGATCGTCAATTACCCCTCGAACCCGACGGCGATGATCGCCGATCTCGATTTTTACCGCGAAATCGTCGCCTTTGCCCGCCGCCACGAGATTTTCGTCCTCTCCGATCTCGCCTATGCCGAAATCTATTTCGGCGACCGCATCCCGCCCTCGATCCTCGAAGTGCCGGGGGCCAAGGACATCGCGGTGGAATTCACCAGCCTCTCGAAAACCTATTCCATGCCCGGCTGGCGCATGGGCTTTGCCGCCGGTAATGCGCGGCTGATCAGCGCGCTCGCACGGATGAAATCCTATCTCGATTATGGCGCCTTCACGCCGATCCAGGTCGCGGCGGCGACGGCGCTCAACGGGCCGCAGGATTGCGTCGCCGATCTCCGCCGCCTCTATCGGGAGCGGCGCGACGTTCTGGTGCGCGGCCTTGCCGCCGCCGGCTGGGAGGTGCCGAGCCCGGAGGCGTCGATGTTCGCCTGGGCACCGATCCCGCCGCGCTATGCCCATCTCGGCTCGGTCGAATTCAGCAAGCTCCTCCTCGCCCGCGCCAAGGTCGCGGTCGCGCCGGGGATCGGGTTTGGCGAATACGGCGACACCCATGTCCGCATCGCGCTGGTCGAGAACACGCACCGGATGCGCCAGGCGACCCGCAATATCCGCGCCTTTCTCCAGAGCCCGTCGAACGAGGCGAATACCCGCCTCAGCGCGGCCGAGGCATGACGCGGCCTCTCGCCGTCGCCCTCGCCGGGCTCGGTACCGTCGGCGGCGGCGTTTTGCGCCTGCTGCGCGAAAACGCGGACATCATCGCCGGCCGCGCCGGCCGCCCGATCGCCGTCACCGCGGTCTCGGCGCGCGATCGTGGGCGCGACCGTGGTTTCCCGCTCGCCGGCCTGCGCTGGTACGAGGACGCCGAAGCGCTCGCCGATGACGCCGAGGCCGATGTCGTCGTCGAGGTGATCGGTGGCGCGGAGGGGAAGGCGCGTGCCCTCGTCGAACGCGCGCTTTCGCTCGGCAAGCCGGTCGTGAGCGCGAACAAGGCGCTGATCGCCGTCCATGGCGCGGCCCTCGCCGCCCGCGCCGAGGCGGCCGGTGTGCCGCTCGCCTTCGAGGCGGCCGTCGCCGGCGGTATTCCGGTGATCAAGGTGCTGCGCGAGGGGCTCGCCGCCAACCGCCTCTCCCGCATCACCGGCATCCTCAATGGGACGAGCAATTTCATTCTCACCGTGATGCGCGAGCGGGGGCGCGAATTCGCCGAGGTGCTCGCCGAGGCGCAGAAGCTCGGTTACGCCGAGGCCGATCCCTCCTTCGATATCGACGGCATCGACGCCGCCCATAAGCTCGCCATCCTGGCGGCGCTCGCCTTCGGCCGGCCGGTCGATTTCGCGGCCGTGCATGTCGAGGGCATCCGCGCCGTCTCGGCGCTCGATATCGCGCTCGCCGGCGAACTCGGCTACCGCATCAAGCTGCTCGGCATCGCGCGGCGCCTCGAAGGCGGCATCGAGGCGCGCGTGCATCCGGCGATGGTTCCGGCGGAGGCCCCGATCGCCCGCGTCGATGGCGTGTTCAACGCCGTCGTCGCCGAGGGCGATTTCGTCGGCCGGGTGATGCTCGAAGGGCGCGGCGCCGGCGCCGGGCCGACCGCGTCCGCGATCGTCGCCGACCTCATCGACATCGCCCGTGGCCGCGCGACCCCGGTCTGGGGCGCGGCCAACGGCGCGCTCGACGCAAGCCTTCCCTCGCTCGGCATCGCCGCCCATCATGGGGCTTATTATCTGCGCTTGATGGTGGTCGACCGGCCGGGCGTGATCGCCGATGTCACCGCGATCCTGCGCGATCTCGGCGTTTCGCTCGAATCGATGTTGCAGCGCGGACGCGCGCCCGGCGAGGCGGTGCCGGTGGTCCTGGTGACGCATGAGACCAGCGAGACGGCGATGCGCGAGGCCGTCGCCCGCATCGCCGCCCTCGATATCGCCGTGGAACGGCCGGCACTGATCCGCATCGAGCGCGGGTGAGGGGGTAAACAAAGGGGTAAGGGATGTTCTTTTTTGAAAAAAAAGAACCAAAAAACTTTTATCCCGTGACGCCGTGCCGCCGGAGAGGCCACCGCCAGGAAAAGGACCATAGCCATGACCGAAGCCGCCCTTCATACCGACCGCAACCTCGCCCTCGATCTCGTCCGCGTGACCGAAGCCGCGGCCATCGCCTGCTCGGCCTGGATGGGACGGGGCAAGAAAAACGAGGCCGACGGCGCCGCCGTGGAGGCCATGCGCCGTGCCTTCGACACCGTTCCGATCAATGGCACGGTGGTGATCGGCGAAGGTGAAATGGACGAGGCGCCGATGCTTTTCATTGGCGAGAAAGTCGGCGCCGGCGGGCCGGCGATGGATATCGCCGTCGATCCGCTGGAAGGCACCAACATCGTCGCCAAAGGCGCCTCCAACGCGATCGCCGTCATCGCGCTTGCCGAGGCCGGGAATTTTCTCCACGCGCCCGATATCTACATGGAGAAAATCGCCGTCGGTGGCGGGCTGCCGGAAGGCATCGTCGATCTCGATGCGCCGGTTGCGGAAAATCTCCACAATCTCGCCCGCGCGAAGAAATGCACGATCGCCGACCTCGTCGTCTGCATCCTGGAGCGCGACCGCCATGCCGAGCTGATCGCGCGGTGCCGCGAGGCCGGGGCGCGCATCACCCTGATCAGTGATGGCGATGTCGCCGGCGTGATCGCGGCCGCGCAGCCGGAGAGCGGCGTCGATATCTACATGGGCACCGGCGGCGCGCCCGAGGGGGTGATCGCGGCGGCGGCGCTGCGCTGCGTCGGCGGCCAGATGCAGGGCCGGCTTCTCTACGAGAACGAGGCGCAAATGGTGCGCACCCGGACGATGGGGGTCGCCGATCCCAACTACAAATTCAGTGCGATGGAGATGGCGCGCGGCGACGTTCTGTTTGCCGCAACCGGGGTCACCAGCGGGCCGATGCTGCGCGGGGTGCGGCGGTCGGGTGCGCGCGCCATCACCCATTCCGTGGTGATGCGCAGCAAATCCGGCACCGTGCGCTATATCGAGGCGCATCACGATTTCGCGATGAAAACCTGGACCGGACAGGCCGCCGCCGATCAGTTCGGCCGCGGGCGCTGATCGGTTTGGCCGGCGAAAACGATTTTCTCGGCATCGGGCAGAGCCTCGGCGGCCGGCGCTGGCGATGGCGCGACGGCGCGGAGATGGCGCTCGGGGCCTATGCGCAGCGTCTCGGTGTCGCCGAGATCATTGGCCGCCTGCTCGCCATGCGCGGCATCGCCCCTGAGCATGCGAGCGACTTCCTCGCGCCCACGCTCCGCGCCCTGCTCCCCGATCCCTTCGTTTTGCGCGACATGGCGCGGGCGAGCGAGCGGCTCGCGCG
>JAKAQU010000367.1 GCA_021819535.1 Pseudomonadota bacterium
CGCTATGAGGAGCGGCAGCGTGAAACTTTCTTCGCGCGCGCTTTCGGCGTCACCCATGACACCGGGGAGCAGCCGCACCACGGCGTCGAGCACCACCATCGCCGCGATTTCGCCGCCCGCCAGCACGTAATCGCCGATGCTGATCTCGCGCATGCCGCGCGCCTCGATCACCCGCTGATCGATCCCCTCATAGCGGCCGGCAAGCAGGATCAGCCCGGGGCAGGCGGCGAATTCGCCGGCCAGTCCTTGCGAAAACCTCTCGCCGCGCGGCGAGAGGCAGATGATCGGCCGGCCATCGGCGACCGCGGCGACAGCGCGATCGACGACATCGGCGCGCAGCACCATGCCCGCGCCGCCGCCGAAGGGCGTATCATCGACGCGGCGCTGGCGGTCTTCGGCGGATGCGCGGATATCATGCGCATCGAGCCGCCAGAGCCCGCGCGCAAGCGCCCGCCCGGCGAGCGAGAGGCCGAGCGGCCCTGGGAACATGTCCGGGAACAGGCTCAAAACATCGGCGCGCCAGGTCATCGGCCGACCTCGCGCGCGCCCGTTTCGTGTTCGATCGGCGGGATGACGACGATGCGCCTGCCGGCCAGATCGATTTCGGGAACCGCCGCGCGGGTGAAGGGGACGAGGAGCGGCGCCGCATCCGGGCGCGCGATCTCCAGACTGGCGCCGGCGCCGTAATCATGCACGGCGATGACCTCGCCGGCCCGCCCCTCCGGCAGTACGGCCGCGAGCCCGAGGAGATCGGCGAGGTAGAATTCCTCCTCCGCCGGCGGCGGCAGATTGGTGCGATCGACATAAAGACGGCGATTGGTCAGGCGTGCCGCGGCATCACGGTCGCGGATTTCGGCCCATGCGCCATCCCGCCAAAGTGCCACCGCGGCGATCCCCGCCCCGCGCCAGCGAAGCCGATAACGCCCGCCGGCCTCGTCGGAAAGCGGATCGTAAGCGGCCAAAGCGGCGGGATCGGCGGTGTAGCTGGTGACCCGCAGCAGCCCCGAGACGCCATGCGGCCGCCCGATCACGCCGACGAGAATGCGCCCCTCCGCCATGATGCGCCAATCGCCCCAGCCCCGATCACGCCGCGGCTTCGGCCTTGGCGCGTTCCTGCGCCTTTTTCTTCGGCGCCGATTTCACCGGCTGCTCGCGAAAGCCCGGCATCGGCGCGATCCCGGCGCGGCCGAGAAAACGCGCGACACGGTCGGTCGCGACCGCGCCCTGGCTCAGCCAGTGCTGGATGCGCTCGGCGACGAGGCGCACCCGGTCCTCGTGCTCGGCGGGCAGCATCGGGTTGTAGCTGCCGAGCTTTTCGAGGAACCTTCCATCGCGCGGGCTGCGGCTGTCGGCGAGAACGATGTGATAATAGGGGCGCTTTTTCGCGCCGGCGCGGGCGAGGCGGATTTTGAGGCTCATGCGGAATTGGCTCCTTTGCGGAAAAAAACTTAGAAAGGACCGCGGCGTCCGGGCAGCAGCGCGGCAAGGCCGTGCCGCATCAGCCCTTTCTGGCCGAGTTTGTTCATGCGTTTGATCATGCCGGACATGTCGTCATATTGCTTGAGCAAGCGGTTGACGTCCTGCACCGAGGTGCCGGAGCCGGCGGCGATACGCTTCTTGCGGCTCGCCTTCAGGATATCGGGGTTGCGCCGCTCTTTGCGCGTCATCGAGGAGATGATCGCCGCCTGACGCTTGAAGACCGATTTGTCGAGCTTCGATTCATCGATTTGCGCCATCATTTTCCCCGCTCCCGGCAGCATGCCGAGAATGCTGGAGAGCGAGCCCATGCGCCCGATCTGGCGGAGCTGCGCGGCATAATCCTCGAGATCGAAGCGCCCCTTGGCGATCCGGGCCGCGAGTTTTTCCGCCTCTTCCTGCTCGATGGTCTCAGACGCGCGTTCGACCAGGCCGACCACGTCGCCAAGGCCGAGAATGCGCGAGGCGACGCGCTCGGGATGAAACTCCTCCAGCGCATCGATCTTCTCGCCGACACCGATGAGCTTGATCGGCGCCCCGGTGACGGCGCGCATGGAAAGTGCCGCCCCGCCGCGGGCATCGCCATCCATGCGCGTGAGCACGATGCCGGTGACGCCGAGCGCCTCGTTGAAGGCCCGCGCCGTGTTCACCGCGTCCTGGCCGGTCATGGCGTCAACGACGAGGAGCGTCTCGGCCGGGCTGGTCGCCGCGCGAACCGCCTGCACTTCCGCCATCAATTCGGCATCGATCGAGAGCCGCCCGGCAGTATCGAGAATGACGATGTCGAACCCCTCTCGCCGCCCGGTCTCGAGCGCGCGGCGGGCGATGACGAGCGGGGTCTCGCCGGCGACGATGGGGAGCGAGGGCACGCCGGCGGCCTCGGCGAGCTGGGCGAGCTGCAATTGCGCCGCCGGGCGCTGAGTATCGAGACTGGCCAGCAACACGCGCTTTTTCTCGCGCTTGGCAAGCCGGAGGGCGAGCTTGCCCGAGGTCGTGGTCTTGCCCGAACCCTGCAGCCCGACCATCAAAATCGGCACCGGCGCCGGGTGATTGAGATCGAGCGCGCTCGACCCCTCGCCGCCGAGATGCGCGACGAGAACGTCGTTGACGATCTTGATGACCTGCTGGCCCGGCGCGACGGCGCGAATGACCTCGGCGCCGATGGCGCGATCGCGCACCCCGGCGATGAAGGTCTTCACCACCGGCAGCGCGACATCGGCCTCGAGCAGCGCAAGGCGCACCTCGCGCAGCGCCTCGCCGACATCGACCTCGTTCAGCGTGCCACGCTGGCGGAGGCGGTCGAAAACCGTGCCGAGCTTGCCAGAGAGGGTTTCGAACATCACAAATCCTCAACGCAAAACAC
>JAKAQU010000032.1 GCA_021819535.1 Pseudomonadota bacterium
TGATCGGCGGGCATTGCCGCTATCACCCGAGTTGCAGCGAATACGCCATCGCCGCGCTCCGTGAGCATGGCGCGTGGCGGGGCGGTGGCCTTGCCTTTTGGCGCATTCTCCGCTGCAACCCCTGGATGGCGGGCGGGATCGACCCGGTGCCGCCGCGCGCCTCCCAAAGCCGCCGGACCGTCTGAACATGGAACAACGCCGCCTCATCCTCGCGATCGCGCTGTCGCTCGCGATTTTGCTGGGCTTCCAGTTTCTCTATAAGCGCGTGGCCCCTCCGCCCGCGGCCCCGACCGCCGAGGAGACGGCCTCGCCGACCATCGTGCCCGGCCCCGCTTCGCTCGCGACCGGGAGCGAGCCCGCGGCTGCGGCCGATACCGGCCCACGCCTCGTGATCACCGCGCCGCGTCTCGCCGGCAGTCTCGGCCTCCGTGGCGCGCGGCTCGATGATCTCGTGCTCCGCGACTATCACGAGACGGTGTCACCCCATTCGCCGCTGGTCGCCCTTCTGGCCCGTCCCGCGACGGGTGCGCCCTATTACGTCCAGTTCGGCTGGAGTGCGCCGGCCGGAACCAGCCTGCCATTGCCCGACAGCGCGACGCTGTGGACGGCCTCGGCGCCGACACTGACACCGGCAAGCCCGGTCACGCTCAGTTGGGACAATGGCGCCGGGCTGCGCTTCGCGCTCACGCTCGCGGTGGACGACAATTACATGTTCACTGTGCGCCAGAGCGTCACCAACACCACCGCAACGCCGGTGGTACTCTTCCCCTGGGCACGTATCCGCCGCGATTACACGCCGCAGACGGCGGGGTATTACATCCTCCACGAGGGGATGCTTGGCGTCATCGATGGCCGGCTTCAGGAATTGACCTACGCCAAGGCGAAAACCGCTGGTGAGCGAAGCGACGGCCTCGCCTACCAGGCGACCGCCCCCGGCGGGTGGGCGGGGATCACCGATAAATATTGGCTGACCGCCCTGATCCCGGCGCAGACGAGCGAGGAGAGCGTCGCCTTCCGCGATGTCGCGGTCAAGGGCGGGACCGGCTATCAGGTCGATTTCGCCCCTGTCACCCCGCAAACCATCGCCCCCGGCGCCGAGGCGACGGCGACGACGCATCTCTTCGCCGGCGCGAAAGAAGTCCATCTTCTCGATCGTTACGAACGTGCGCTCGGCATCCCAAGCTTCGACAAGGCGGTCGATTTCGGCTGGTTCTATTTCCTCACCAAGCCGTTTTTCTATGCCATCGACTGGCTCTATCAGCGGATCGGCAATTTCGGCCTCGCGATCATGGCCTTCACGGTGTTCGTCAAGGCGCTCTTCTTTCCGCTCGCCAACAAATCCTACAAGTCGATGGGCAAGATGCGCCTGCTCGGCCCCAAGATGCAGGCGATGCGCGAGCGCTACAAGGACGACCCGGCGCGCCAGCAGCAGGAGATGATGGCGCTCTACAAGGCCGAGGGCGTCAACCCGGCGAGCGGGTGTCTTCCCATGCTGATCCAGGTGCCGGTGTTCTTCTCGCTCTACAAGGTGATCTTCGTCACCATCGAGATGCGCCAGGCGCCGTTTTTCGGCTGGATCCACGATCTCTCGGCGCCCGATCCGAGCAATGTCTTCAATCTCTTCGGCCTCATTCCCTTCGATCCGATGCAGATCTCGCCCTTCCTCCATCTCGGCGCTTGGCCGCTGCTCATGGGGGTTTCGATGTTCCTCCAGCAGAAGCTCAACCCCCCGCCGCCCGATCCGGTTCAAGCGCGGATGTTCCAGTTCATGCCGGTGATCTTCACCTTCATGCTGGCCCGTTTCCCGGCCGGCCTCGTGATCTACTGGACCTGGAACAATCTGCTCTCGATCGCTCAGCAATGGCTGATCATGCGCTCGGCGCATCTCGGCCAGGATCGGGGGAAGAAGGCCAAGCCGGCGCGGACCTGACCGCGTCCCGCGCCAAGACGCGATGGGCAAGGAAGACGCAATGGTCGAGCGCGAGGAAGAGCCGGACTGGCTGGCCGCGGGGGCGACATTGTTCGCCGCCGAGAGCCGCTTCGTCTATGCCGCGCAAAGCCTCGATCAGTTGCCGCCCCCCGGCCTGCCCGAGATCGCCTTTGCCGGGCGCTCCAATGTCGGCAAATCCTCGCTGGTCAACGCGCTCACCGGGCGGCGTTTGCTCGCGCGGGTCTCGAGCCGGCCGGGACGGACCCAGCAGCTCAATTTCTTCGCTCTCGGCGCGCGGCTGACGCTGGTCGACATGCCGGGCTATGGCTATGCCGAGGCGGCGAAGCAGGTGAAGGCGGATTGGCAGGGCCTGATGTTCGACTATCTGCGCGGCCGGCCAGGATTGCGGCGGGTTTTACTGCTGCTCGATGCACGAATAGAGACCAAGCCTGTTGATGCCGCGGTCATGGCGCTGCTCGATCAGGCGGCGGTGAGTTTCCAACTCGTGCTGACCAAATGTGATGCCGTGAAGCCGCCGCATCTGGCCGCGAAACTGGCCGAGGTAGCGCGCCTCGCCCGCGCCCATACCGCGGCCCATCCCGAGGTGATCGCCTCCAGCGCCGAAACCGGCGCCGGCATTCCCGCCCTCCGCGCCACCCTCGCCGCCCTCGCGCTCGCGCCCCTCCCCGCGTCCCGCCCTTGAGACGCCAGACCCCGCTCCGTGAATTACCGGAAGAGGCCGGCGGATCTCTATCGCACGAGATGGGCGCGCCAGAGACGTTTGAGGCCTTCCAGCACCATCACCAGAGCCGCGACGATGGAGAGCACGAGCAGAACATCGTCCGCGTGCAGCGGCCCGAAGCGGAACAACTCACGCCCGAGCGGCAGGGCAAAAATCATCCCCAGCATCAGCAGAGTGACTAGGCTCACCCACAACAATGCACCGTTGCGGTGACCGACGATCTCGCGCAGCGAGATCCCGTAGCTGCGATTGACCACCACCAGGCCGAGGTCGGTCAGAACGAGCGATACGAAGGTCAGCGCGCGCGCATCTCCTTCCGGCAAGCCATTGGCAAGAGCGAGCATATACAGCACGGCTAAAGCCAGGAAGGCGATGGTGCCCTGCACGAGGCTCCATGCAATCAGAGAAGCCGAGAAAAGGGGCGTGTCGACGGCGCGGGGCGGCCGGCGCATGACGTCGGATTCCTCGGCCTCCGCCTCGAACACCAAGGAGCATACCGGATCGATGACCATCTCGAGGAAGGCGATCTGCACAGGCCCGAAGATGAGCGGCAGGCCCGTGAGCAGCGGCAGTAGCGCCAGTCCGGCGATCGGCACATGCACCGCGATGATATAGGCCATGGCCTTGCGCATGTTGTCGTAGATGCGCCGGCCGAGCCGGACGGTTCGCACGATCGACCCGAAATCGTCATCAAGCAGGACCAGCGACGCAGCCTCGCGCGCGACATCCGTTCCCCGCCCGCCCATGGCAATGCCGATATCGGCCGCCTTCAGTGACGGCGCGTCGTTGACGCCATCGCCCGTCATCGCCACCACCGCGCCGGCCGCCTGCAGCGCGCGCACGATGCGCAATTTCTGCGCCGGCACGATGCGGGCGAACACGTTGACCGAGCGGACCGCGTCCCGCAGTCCGGCATCGTCCATCCGCGCGATCGCGGCCCCGTCGATCACCGCCCCATCGTCGAGCCCGGCTTGCCGGGCGATGGAGCGGGCGGTCACGACGTAGTCCCCGGTGATCATCACCACGCGAATGCCGGCTACGCGGCATTCGGCGATCGCGTCGGGCACCGATCGTCGCAGCGGATCGGCAAGTCCCACGAGGCCGAGGAAGCGGCAACGGAAGGCGCGTGGATCCTCAGGCAGGGTGCCGTCTGCGGTCGCGTCCGCGACCGCGAGAACCCGCAGGCCGGATTGGGCAAGCTCGTTCGCATCGCAGAGCAGCGCATCCCGCGCAGCCTCGTTCATGCCGCACAGCCCCGCGACCGCCTCCGGCGCGCCTTTGACAGCCACCCTCACCGGGCCGGCCGCCGCCGGCTGCCACACCTGGGTCACGGCGAGCAGATCAGGCCGCAGGCCGTAGACACGCAGCAGGGCGCCGGCATCCGCGGGCGGCAAGACGCGGCGCGCGAAGTCGCGGAATGCCTGATCCATCGGATCATAGGCGTCCGGTGCGCTTGCCAGGGCCGCCACCTCGGCCAGCGGGCGGAAGGACGCCGGCAGCGCGGTGGCAGCCTCGACCGACAGGGTCGTTCCGTCCGCGCGCAGCGCCGCCACGGCCATGCGGTTCTCGGTCAGCGTGCCGGTCTTGTCGGTGCAGAGAACGGTCGCTTCGCCCAGCGCCTCGATCGCAGCCGCGCGGCGGGTCAGGACGCGCGCCCGGGACATGCGCCATGCCCCCATGACCATGAACACGGTCAGTACTAGCGGAAATTCCTCGGGCAACATCGACATACCCAACGCCACCCCCGCCAGCAGCGCGTCCAGCCAGGAGCCGCGCAATATGCCGTACAGCAGAACGACGAGGATGCAACAGACCAGCCCGGCGCTGGCCGCAATCCGCACCAGGCGGGCAGTCTCCCGGCTGAGATTCGCGGGCGCGGTGTCGATGGTGCTCAGCGCCTGGCCGATGCGCCCGATCTCGCTTCGCGGCCCCGTCGCGACCACCTCCGCAAGGCCCTGCCCGCGCACGACCAGGGTGCCGGAGAAGACATATGGCTGATCGTCGCCGCCCGGCTGCACGGCCGGCGCGGCGGTCCAGTCGGCGGCATGTTTGCTCACCGGCAGCGATTCGCCCGTCAGCAGCGACTCATCGGTTTGCAGGTCATGTGCCTCGATCAGCCTGGAATCGGCGGGCACGCGGTCCCCTTCCGCCAGCAGAACCATGTCACCGCGCACCACCTCACGCCCCGCGATGCGCCGCCGCTCGCCGTCGCGGATGACCAGGGCGCGGGGACTGGTGAGATCGCGCAACGCTTCCAGCACACGCTCGCTGCGGGCTTCCTGGAGCACCGCGATGGCGATGGACAGCGAAGCGAAAACAAGCAGGAGCAGCGCCTCCAGCCTGTCGCCAAGCAGGAGGTAAATCAGACCGGCCCCCAACAGCAGGGCAAACATCGGCTCCGCGAGCACGTCCCGCAGGATTCGCAAGGGGGCCCGGGTGCCGGCGTGAGGCAGTTCGTTCGGTCCATCGCGATGCAGCCGCCGGGCCGCCTCCGCGGAAGACAAGCCCGAAGCGCGCTCCGATTCCGGGATCGAGGGCCGGTGCATGCCCGCCTTGCCGCTGTCGCCAGGGTTAGCCGTCGCGGATCGACCCATCTGTTCCTCCGGAGACGTCCCGGGCGCTCGCCGGGCATCGAGGCCCATCGCATTTCTGTAGCAGGCATGCCCACCGGCTGGCGATGATCAAGATCAATCAACACCGGAGGGGGAATTGGGGAATGGCCGCGCGAACAACCATTCCCGCGGGGTATCGATCGGTCTGTAACCTTGAGACGTGGCCCGCCCTCCGCGCCACCCTCGCCGCCCTCGCGCTCGCGCCCGGACATTGACACGGGCGCCTCCGGGCGATAGGCGCGGCGGTTCATTGGCGTGAGGAAACTCCATGGTGCATGCGTTCATTTTCCCTGGTCAGGGAAGTCAGGCAGTCGGCATGGGGCGCGATCTCGCTGCCGCGTTTCCGGCGGCGCGCGAGGTGTTCCAGGAAGTGGACGACACGCTCGGCCAATCCCTCTCGCGGCTGATGTTCGAGGGGCCGGAGGAGACGCTGACGCTCACCGAAAATGCCCAGCCGGCGCTGATGGCGGTTTCGCTCGCGGTGCTCCGGGTGTTGGAGCGGGAAGGGGGGATCACGCTCGCCGATCGCGCGGCGGTGGTCGCCGGCCACTCGCTCGGCGAATATAGCGCCCTCGCCGCGGCGGGAGCACTCGAGATCGCCGAGACGGCGAGACTGCTGCGGCTTCGTGGCCAGGCGATGCAGCGCGCGGTGGCCCCTGGCGCGGGCGCGATGGCAGCCCTGCTCGGCGTCGAGCGCGACGCTGCGGAGGCGATCTGTGCCGCGGCGGCGGAAGGCCCCGAGGGGGAGGTGACGGGGCGCGAGGTGGTGCAGCCGGCGAACGACAATGGCGGCGGCCAGGTGGTGATTTCCGGGCATGCCGGCGCCGTCGAGCGGGCGATCCTGGAGGCCAAGGCGCGCGGCAAGCGGGCGATGAAGCTCCCGGTCTCGGCGCCGTTTCATTGCGCCTTGATGGCGCCGGCGGCGGATGCCATGGCCGAGGCCTTGGCCCATGCCACGCTGATGCCGCCCGTGGTGCCTTTGATCGCCAATGTCACCGCGGCGAAAGCGACCGATCCCGCCGAGATCAGGGAGTTGCTGGTCCGCCAGGTGACCGAGACGGTGCGCTGGCGAGAGAGCGTTCTTGCCATGCTGGCGCTCGGCATTGATAGTTTCGTCGAATTGGGTGCGGGCAAGGTGCTTTCTGGTCTCGTGCGCCGCATCGCGCCGGCGGGAACGGCCACCGCCGCCGCCGGCACACCGGCCGAGATCGAGGCGTTGCTGAAACTCTTGTGAGGATCGAGCCATGTTCCACCTCGACGACAGGGTTGCGCTGATCACTGGCGCCTCGGGCGGCATCGGCGCTGCGATCGCGCGCGCCCTCCACGCCCAGGGGGCTTCGGTGGTGCTGTCGGGGACGCGTGGCGCGGCGCTGGCGGCGCTGGCAGACGAACTCGGCGCGCGGGCTTTCGTCGCCACGGCCGATCTCGCTCTCCCCGAGGCGGCGGACGGCTTGGTCGCGGCGGCGGAAGCGGCGGCGGGGCCGCTCGACATCTTGGTCAACAATGCCGGGCTGACGCGCGACGGGCTCGCGCTCCGCATGAAGGACGCCGATTGGCAGGCGGTGATCGAGGTCGATCTCGCCGCCCCCTTCCGCCTCGCGCGCGCGGCGCTGAAGGGCATGCTGCGCCGGCGGGCTGGGCGGATCATCAGCATTTCCAGCATCGTCGGTGCGACCGGCAATGCCGGCCAGGCCAATTACGCCGCCGCCAAGGCCGGCCTCGTCGGCATGAGCAAGGCACTGGCGCAGGAAGTCGCCGCGCGGGGAATAACCGTCAATGTCGTCGCCCCCGGTTTCATCGAAACGGCGATGACCGATGCCCTGCCCGAGGCCCAGCGCGCGGCGCTGGCAGAGCGCATCCCGCTCGGCCGCCTCGGCCAACCCGACGATATCGCCGGCGCCGTCCTCTATCTCGCCTCCGACGCTGCCGCCTGGGTCACGGGAGCGACGCTTCATGTCAATGGCGGCATGGCGATGCTGTGATCACCGCCCATCCATCCGTCCGTCTATCCGTGACGGTGCCTCGCATCAGGTTGGCGTGGCCCGGCAAACCGTGCTAAGCGCGCGGGGGATTCTTCCGGCCGGTGGCGTCGATCGCCTCGGGCGGAAAGCCGTCTGAGCGCGTCAGCCGGGGCGCGCATTGGCAAAGCCGGCATAAAGGAGTTGAGGAACTAATGAGCGAAATCGCCGAAAAGGTGAAGAAGATCGTGGTCGAGCATCTTGGCGTCGAGGAATCGAAAGTGACGTCGGAAGCGTCCTTCATCGATGATCTCGGGGCGGACAGCCTCGACACCGTCGAGCTGGTCATGGCGTTCGAGGAAGCCTTCGGGGTGGAAATTCCCGAGGACGCGGCCGAGAAGATCAGCACCGTCAAGGACGCGATCGACTATATCGAAAAGCAAAAGGCGGCCTGAAGCGCGTTGGGCGGGGTGGGTAAGCGATGAGGCGCGAGCGCCGGGTTGTCGTCACCGGGATGGGCATCGCCTGTCCCCTTGGCGTCGGGGTCGAACCCGTATGGCGGCATCTGATCGCCGGGAAATCTGGCATCTCCGCCATCCAATCCTTCGATGTCAGTGATTTGCCAGCGAAAATCGCGGGGCAGGTGCCCGAGGGCGACCGCGCCGAGGGCAAGCTCGATGTCGCGGAATGGATTCCGCCGAAAGACCACAAGAAGATGGACCGCTTCATCCAGCTCGGCATCGTCGCCGCGACCGAGGCGATGGAGGATTGCGGCTGGCAGCCCGAAACCGAGGAGGAAAGCGGCTCGGCCGGGGTCATGATCGGCTCCGGCATCGGCGGGCTGCAGGCGATCTATGATGCCTCGGTGCTGGTGCATGAGGGGAAGGTGCGGCGGCTCTCGCCGTTCTTCATTCCCTCCGCGCTGATCAACCTCGTCTCCGGTCATGTTTCGATCAAATACCGCCTCAAGGGGCCGAACCATTCCGCCGTCACCGCGTGTGCGACCGGCGTGCATGCGATCGGTGATGCGGCCCGGCTGATCGTCTATGGCGATGCCGAGGTCATGCTCGCCGGCGGTGCCGAGGCCGCGGTTTGTCCGCTCGGCATCGGCGGCTTCTGTGCCTCGCGCGCGCTCTCGACCGGTTTCAACGAGGAGCCGGCGCGCGCCTCCCGTCCCTGGGACAAGGATCGCGACGGCTTCGTGATGGGCGAGGGGGCGGCGGTGCTGGTGCTCGAGGAATACGAGCACGCGCGGCGGCGTGGGGCCAAGATCTATGCCGAAATCATCGGCTATGGTCTTTCCGGCGATGCCCATCACATCACCGCCCCGGCGGAAGGCCATGAAGGCGCCTTTCGTGCCATGCGCCATGCGCTGCGCGACGCCGCGATCAGCGCCGAGGAGGTGCAATACGTCAACGCCCATGGCACCTCGACGCCGCTCGGCGACGATCTCGAACTCGAGGCGGTCGAGCGGCTATTCGGCGAGGCGGCGCGGGGGGTTGCGATGTCGTCCACCAAATCGGCGACCGGGCATCTGCTTGGCGCGGCGGGCGCGGTGGAGGCGGTGTTCTCCATTCTCGCCATCCGCGATGGCATCGCGCCGCCAACACTCAATCTCGACGCGCCGAGCCGTGCGAGCGTGATCGACCGGGTGGCGAACGAAGCCCAGGCACGGCCGATACGCATCGCTCTGTCCAATAGCTTCGGCTTTGGCGGCACCAACGCCAGCATCCTCTTCCGCGCTGCCCCCTGAACCGACGCCCGCGGGGCCGCAGCACGACCCCCCCCGCCGCCCGCGGCGGTGGCCGGGGAGGGGCTGGGTCGGGCGGGTGTTCTGGGCGGTGGTGCTGGCCAATGCGCTGCTCGGCGGCGGGCGGATGCTCGCAACCCGTCTTCTCGACTGGCCCGGTCCGCTCGCCGAAGCGAGCGATGTCGTCGTGCCGCGCGGCGGCAGCACGGAAGTGGCAAGCGCTCTCGCCGACGCCGGCGTGATCAGCGATCCGCGGCTCTTTCGCCTCGCTCTCCTGATCGATCGCGGTGGCGTTCTCCATGCCGGGGAATTCGCCATCCCCGCCCATGCCAGCCTGCGCATGGTGATCGCCATTTTGCGCGAGGCGCGCCCGGTCGAGCATCATGTGACGATCCCGGAAGGTCTCACCGCCTCGGAAATCGCGGCACTCCTCGATCACGCGGGGGCGCTCAGCGGGGCTCTCGCGGCGCCGATCCCCGAGGGGTCGATCCTGCCCGAAACCTACGACTATCCGCGCGGGCTCCCGCGCGCCGCCCTGATCGCGCGGGCGGAGGCGGCTCTGCGCGCTGCCCTCGATGCCGCCTGGGCCGGGCGCGCGCCTGATCTGCCGCTCACCAGCCCCGCGCAGGCGCTGATCCTCGCCAGCATCGTCGAGCACGAGACGGCGCGCGCGGAGGAACGGCCGCTGGTCGCGGCGGTGTTTCTCAACCGGCTGCGCCAGGGCATGCGCCTGCAAGCCGACGCGACCGTCGTCTATGCCGCGAGCGGGGGCAAAAGCAGCCTCGCGCGCAAGCTGACGCGTGCCGATTTGGCCATCGATAGCCCTTATAACACCTATCACGTGGCGGGCTTGCCGCCCGGGCCGATCGACAGCCCGGGGCTCGCCGCCATTCTCGCCGTGCTGCATCCGGCGGCAAGTGATGCGCTCTATTTCGTCGCCGATGGCAATGGCGGGCATATTTTCGCTCGCACTCTGGACGAGCATAACCGCAACGTCGCACATTGGCGTGCCCGCGAGACGCCATGAGGCCGGGTTGACCGCCAAGGGCGGAGGCGCGCGGCAGGATCGAGGAGACGGGTGCTCATGGATGACAATGAATTCGATCGGCTTCTGATCGCCGCGGCCTTTGCCGCCATCGCCGCCGAGGGCTGGGGCCGGTTCAGCGTCGCGGGCGCGGCGCGGGCGGGGGGATTGGCCCTTGACCGCGCCCGGCTTCGTTTTCCGCGCAAGGCCATGGTGCTGATCCGCTTCGGCCGCCTCGCCGATGCCGGGGCCCTGGCCGGCGCGCCGGAGGAAGGGACGGTGCGTGATCGGCTGTTCGAGATGCTGATGCGGCGTATCGATGTTCTGCAGGCGCATCGCCCCGGCGTGATCGCGCTTTTGCGCCATCTCCCCTTCGATCCGCCGCTCGCCGCCCTGCTCGGCTGCGCCAATCTCGCGAGCATGGGCTGGCTGCTCGAAGCGGCGGGCGTTTCCGCGCGCGGCCCGCTCGGGCGGCTTCGCGCCAAGGGGTTGGTCGGTGTCTGGTTATGGGCGACCAGAGCCTGGATGCGCGATGAGAGCCAGGATCTTTCGATGACCATGGCAGCACTCGATAACGCGCTCGCCCGCGCGGAGCGGGCGGCGGGCTTCCTTCCCGATGGGACGCGCCGCGCCGGCGCAACCTCCGAGCCGCCCGCCGATTTTCCCGAAGCCGGCGATGCCGAACCGCCATTGCCGCCGGAAGAACCCGGCCCCGGCCCCGCCGGCCCGCCGGCCGACGAGGGGTAAGTGGGTGCCCAGAAAAAGTCTTTTTTTTGCTCCTTTTTCTTCAGAAAAAGAAGATCTTTTTGTTCTAATTCCCTTTGGATTCCCCACCCATCTCCAGCAAAATCCGCGCGTGTTCGGGGGTGATTGGCATCACCGAGAGGCGGGACTGGCGGATCAGGGCCAGATCGGCCAAGCGCGGCTCCGCCTTGATCGCGGCGAGGGTGACGGGGCGGGGGAGGGGTGCGACCGTTCGCATATCGACGGCAACCCAGTCGCCGTGCTCCGCGGTCGGGTCGGGGTAGGCGGCGCGCACGACCTCGACGAGGCCGACGATCTCGCGCCCGGTATTGGAGTGGTAGAAAAACGCCCGCTCGCCCGGCCGCATCGCCTTCAGATGGTTTTTGGCGGCGTGATTGCGCACCCCGGTCCAGGGCTCGGTGCCGTTCTTCACCTGGTCGGCCCAGCTAAAGGCGTCGGGTTCGGATTTCACCAGCCAGGCGGGCAGAATGGGCGCGGGCATGCTCAGGCGATCATCTGGCCGTCGCGGAAGACCATGCGATAGGGGCGGATCACGGTGCTTTCGAACAATCCCGCCTTGGCGTAAGGGTCGTTGCTGGCGAAGGCTTCGGCATCGTCGCGGTCCGTCGCGTCGATGATCAGAAGGCTGCCGCAAGGCTGGCCCGCGGCATCGAGCACGGGGCCCGCCTGCACCAGGCGATGGGCGTGGGATTTGAGATAATCGAGATGGATCGGCCGGGTCGCTTGACGCAGATCAAGGCTCGCTGGCCGATCGGTGCAGACAATGGCGAACAGCATGGATATCTCCCGAGAGCTTGATGTGGGGCTGAGAATAGAGGCAATGCCATCCGGCTTCAAACCCGGCGGCGGAACGGCTATGCTGCGCGCCGTGGATGTTTTCTCACCGATCGCCCCGCCGCGCGGGGCACGCGGGCTGCACCGCTTTGCCAATCCCGGGCGCTTTTTGCGCCTTGCCGGGGCGCTGTTGCCGTGGGTGAGCGCGATCGGCCTGATCCTGACAGTGATCGGGCTTTATGGCGGGCTGTTCGTCGCCCCGGCGGATTGGCAGCAGGGTGACGCGGTCCGGATCATGTATGTCCATGTACCGGCCGCCTGGCTCGCCTCGGCGGGCTATATGGCGCTCGCCCTCGCCTCCGCCGCGTCGCTGGTCTGGCGCCATCCGCTCGCCGATCTCGCCGCCGCCGAGATCGCGCCGGTGGGCGCCGGGTTCACGGCAATCTGTCTCATCACCGGCAGCCTCTGGGGTAAGCCGATGTGGGGCGCGTTCTGGGTCTGGGATGCGCGGCTGACCTCTGTTCTGGTGCTGTTTTTCCTCTATCTCGGCCATATTGCCCTGACGCGCGCCTTCGATACTCCCGAACGCGGCTATCGCGCCGGGGCCATTTTGGCTCTGGTCGGCGTCATCAATCTGCCGATCATCAAATTCAGCGTCGATTGGTGGAACACGCTGCATCAGCCAGCGAGTATTTCGCTCACCGGGGCGCCGAAAATGTATATCGGCATGTTGTGGCCGCTTTTGTTCATGGCTCTCGGCGCGAGCCTGATTTTTGCCGCCCTGGTTCTGGCGCGGCTATCAGCGGCGGTGATGGAGCGGCGCGTCCGCGCCCTTCTCGCCGCCCGCGCGGAGGGCGCATGACCCATCTCGCCTTCATCATCCCGGCATACGGTGTCGCGCTGGTCATTCCGGCCGCGTTCGCCCTCGATGCCTGGCGCAGGCTGTCGCGGGCGCGGGCGCGGCTTGCGGCCCTCGAAGGGGGGCGGCGGCGATGAAGCGCAAGCATCGCCGGCTCGCGATCCTGCTTGCCGCGGGGCTTGGCCTCGGCTCGGCGGCGGCGCTGACCTTGTTTGCCTTTCGTGACAATCTCGTCTTCTTCGTCACCCCCTCCGATCTCGCGAGCCGGGGGCGCGCCGGCGAGACGCTCCGCCTCGGCGGCCTGGTCGCCGCCGGCAGCGTCGAGCACACGACGATCGCCGGCGACCCGGCGGTGCGCTTTCGTGTGACGGACGGGCGAACGGCGGTGAACGTCTCCTATGTCGGTGTCCTGCCCGATCTCTTCCGCGAGGGCCAAGGGGTGGTGACGCTCGGCACGCTGGCGCCCGATGGCAGTTTCACCGCCTCCGAAGTGCTCGCCAAGCATGATGAGACCTATATGCCCAAAGAGGTGGTCGAAGCGCTGAAGAAAAGCGGCCATTGGCAGCCGGGATCCGGTCCGCCCCCCCCGGCGGCGACCTGGAACACTTTGTCCGCGGCCAAAAGCGGCGGCTGAGGGAAGAGGGATGATCCCGGAACTCGGCCATTTCGCGCTCGCGCTCGCCGTCGTGATCGCGGCGGCGCAGGCGGTCTTGCCGCTCTGGGGGGCGCAAAGGCGCGAGGCGGCGCTTGTCGCGAGCGCGCCGGCGCTTGCCTTTGGCCAGTTTTTCGCCCTCGCCCTCGCGTTCGGCGCCTTGCTGTGGTCGAGCGTGGTGTCCGATTTCTCGGTCTACAACATCGCCGAGAACAGCCAGAGCCTGAAGCCGATGCTCTATAAAATCACCGGTGTCTGGGGCGATCATGAGGGTTCGATCCTGCTCTGGTGCCTCATTCTCGCGATCTGTGGCGCGGCGGTCGCGGCGTTCGGGCGCGCTTTGCCGGCCTTGGTGCGGGCGCGGGTGATCGGCGTTCTCGGCGCAACTTCGGCCGGGTTTCTCCTCTTTTCGCTCACCGTCAGCAACCCCTTCGTGCGCCTCTGGCCGCCGCCCATGGAAGGGCGGGGGATGAACCCGCTGCTCGAAGACCCTGGGCTCGCCTTTCATCCCCCGATCCTCTATGCCGGCTATGTCGGTTTCGCCGTGCCCTTCGCCTTCGCGCTCGCCGCCCTGATCGAGGGAAAGGTGGATGCCGCCTGGGGGCGCTGGGTGCGGCCCTGGGCGCTCGCCGCCTGGGCGTTTCTGACCAGCGGCATCGCGCTCGGCTCGTGGTGGTCCTATTATGTGCTCGGCTGGGGCGGATACTGGTTC